>JBNMIE010000056.1:0-16031 GCA_050873125.1 Prevotella sp. | reverse complement strand
CAGTCATTCTGCGGAACGCCAGTAATAATATGGTGGGATGCCAACTTCCAAGTCTTGCCCACATGACTGTTTTCAATCCACAAGTTTGCGTTTTCCGGAGTAAGTTTAAGGTCTATCTGAGCATTCTGCACAAACATGGCAGGATGAGGTTTGGCCTTACGAAGCATGATCTCACGCTGATCAGTGACAAGGTTCTGCACATCCAATGTGGAGGAGATCATCTCCCGACTAGTGCCATAATGATAGAAACGTCCACCCGGCAGCGGCAAAATCACGGTCTTGAGTCCGTTCAATTCCGCATCTTTCAACACGGGATGGTTGCCAAGTGCCAGTCCGAAATCACCATACATGTCATAATTGTCAATCTCTCCCTTGGAATTAATCGAATGGCGACGCATCAATTCAATGGCACGATCACTCAACAGCCAGATACCAATATCCATCAAGAAGAGATATTTGTCCATCAGTTTTCCCATCTCTTCCACACTCGGTTTCTGGAGCATGAAATCGAGTTGTGCAGCGTTGTCACGGCGCATCACAAACACACCATGATCCTTACACAAATCTGGATCTGCCCACAAACCATAGCAAACCACATCGGCATCAGGAATATCCTGCAAAGGTTCTTCAGCCCGGATATACACATCGCCACTCGCAATCAGGGTGTGAAGAGACTCGGGAGCCTTCTTCATGATTTCCTCATAGAGTGGCAATTGGAGGGACAGAAGATTTTGAGTGAGGCGCTGACCACGTTTCCAACGGAACACGGGTATGGGAGTTAATATCTTTCCCGATGGAGCATAGCCCGGCAAACGGCGACTTTGTCCACCCGCATGCAACAGAATACGTTTTTCTTGACCAAGCCAATCGGCAAAGGTTTTGTTGTCTTCATTCTCATCACGATAGCAAGCATCAAGCAACCATGTGGTGCCGCCTCCCGAGCCCAACTTATGTCCTATGGGATCTGAGGTGCAAAACCATTCTTCGTGATTTACTTTTTCCAAGTCATGGAAACACTCTACCAGGTTAGGAGGAAGAGATAAAAGCTTTTTCATTGTCTTGTGGATTTTTATTTGTCAGCCAAGTTTATGCAGACAGGTACAGAAGAAAGTGTTACTTTCATTTTGTCGACTACAACTTAACTTCTGCAAAGTTAATATAAATCGATGGATTAAGAGGATACTTTCTGTATGATTTTTCATCTTTGTGTATAAATTTACACAACCATGCCCATCCTTTATCCCTATCTTTGCACCACAAAATAAAACAATAAAAACTAACAAAAGACAACAAATGAGAAAATTGACATTTGCCATCCTGATGGCTTTCGCATTCACTTCTGCAGCCATTGGAAAGACAAAGCAGGCGACATTCCCCGACGGAACGCCTATTTCAACATGGTTTGCCGACACGACAAGAACAGAGCTCTCACAGATGGGCAAACAGTATGTCATCACCGACTACGGAGTGGTGAACGACTCTAATATCATCCAAACCGAGAAAATCCAAAAGGTCATCGACCTCTGCTATAACAATGGCGGTGGTGTGGTTGTGGTTCCTGAGGGTACATATCTTACAGGTTCACTCTTCTTCAAACAGGGAACAAACCTCTACCTTGCCAAGAACGGCACACTCAAAGGTAGCGATGCAATCACCCACTACAAAATCATCAAGACCCGTCTGGAAGGACAGACCCTGAACTATTTCGCCGCACTCATCAATGCCGAGAACAATAACGGTTTCAAGATTGCCGGTCAAGGCACCCTCAATGGAAATGGTCTGAAGTTCTATGATGAATTCTGGCTCCGCCGTAAAGTGATCCCCAAGTGCACCAACCTTGAAGCACTGCGTCCACGATTGGTATATATCGCCAATTCCAGCGATGTGACCGTCAGTGGGGTGCGAATGATTTTCTCCGGTTTCTGGACCAACCACCTTTACAAATGTAAGCGTGTGAAATACCTTGGTGTCTACATCTTCGCTCCTACTGACGAATACCCCAAGGGTCCAAGCACCGACGCTTTGGACATCGATGCTTGCGAAGACATGCTTGTGAACAGCTGTTGGGTGAATGTGAACGACGATGGCGTGTGCATCAAAGGTGGCAAGGGAACGTTTGTGGACAAGGATCCGACCAATGGTCCATGCCGCAATATCATTGTTCAAAACTGCTACTTCAAGAAAGCCGGTGGCGGTGTGACCTTTGGCAGTGAATGTTATGATGCAAGCAACATCATCATCCGCAACTGCCGTTTCAATGGTACAAGCAATATCTTGCTCTTCAAGATGCGTCCTGACACTCCACAACGTTATGAAAATGTATTGGCAGAAAACTGTACAGGTGTTACCCGCTTCGGCATCCGCACTCGGGTATGGACTCAATTCTTCGACAAGAAAGACCGTGCAGATATGCCCCGGTCTATTGTGAACAATGTGACCATGCGCAACATCAATGTGGAAAGTACAGAATGTTTCTACAGCATGCAACCTTCAGACAAATACGACCTCGGCTCATTTGTCTTCGAGAACATCAATGCCAAGGATCCTACTGGCAAGATGGATACCTCTTTCCTCGGCAGTTGTAAGCTGAAGAACGTGAAAGTAAATGGTGTAGCCATCAAATAGCGCTACAACTTCTCATCATACAAAAGGCGTGAAACTCGTTTTGGTTTCACGCCTTTTCTGTTTTCATACTTCCCTCAAATACTTTCTCAACGTATCAACAACTCGACGTCTCCGACAATACCTGAAGGAACAAGAGGAGTATCTGCTGTGACTATGGGCGGAACAGCCTGGGTGTATTGTTTTTTATCGGGATGGACAACATCACCAATCATACGGTTATAAAGCGAGTTGACCACTGACAGACGTATTTTGTTCTGCCCTTTCTGGACATAGGGTGTTATGTCCAATTCATAGGGATTGCACCACAAGGTACCCGCCTCATGGCCGTTGACCGTAACAACAGCCAATCCATTGGGTATGTTACAACGCAAGGAAACACGTTTGGAGAGTTGTTTTGCAGGTAGCTTAAAGGTATTCTCATAAACAGCACAACCCGAATAATATTTGATGCTCTCGTCCTTCGATTGTGTCCAATCCTCCAATGTTGCGGTCTTTATCTTTCCTGGACCACCTTTTTGTTGATTGTAATCGATGGTCCACACACTGGAAATTTTGTATACATCGGGATGTTCTGTCTGAGAATAGCATTTCAAAGAATCGTCCGAATTATCTGTCGCAATCAAGAAACATGACTCAGAAGGTTGTAAAGTCAAACGTGTGGAAAGCCCATCTACTTGAGTAGAAGCCTTCAATCGGAGCCGTTCCCCTGTGACAGGATTCCATCGTTGCAAATACTTGTGTTGAGTACGCAACGTGGTCAACGTGTCGTATATAGCCTTACTATGGTTGAAAACGAAATAGATATCCGTTTCGGGCATTGTCCGATGAGCGAAATACACTTTGCTGTCAGGTTTGTTGTCACTCTTGATGACGATATCGGGATGTAAGCCTTCACGTTGTAAAGCCATGTCAAGAGAGACGCCGGAATATACACGGCCTTTTCCGTAATTGACAAGCCCACATTTATTTATAGATGGCCACAACCGGTCTGCCAAGGCCTCATAGGCTTTTCGCTCGGTCAAATCTGTCCTTGAAGCCATCATAGGACGCTCTCCATAGACTGTCACGCCCTGTTCCACCAGGTCGGCAATCCGCCGCAAGGCTTTGTAGGGAACCCGAGCATCACGCTCCAGCACAAGCATACGATAACGCATGGAATCAGGAAGGAGCAGCTGACCATCCTTTGCAGTCATGCGAGATAGCAGTCCATCGGTGGTGCACACATCAAAATCATAGCCTTCGGGCACTTCTGGCAGACGATAGGCAAGCAGTTTCATCGGTGTGTCGTCACCGGCATAGACACAGAGGTCGACCACTGGCTTTCCCTGCCGCATCATGGCGGCACAGCGAGACTGATAGTCCCAGAATGGTCGGCTATAGTTCCAATAGGTATTGTTACGGTTCAAACAATACTGTCTGCCATTGGCGGTATTGCCTGGACATTTGTCGAGCCAGGGTTGATATGCCGAGGCGCAGACCACGAACTCATTAAGGCCAAAACAATAGGCAAAGTCGGCAAGACTTTTCAAATCAGCAAGCGAATTGCTGTAACGGGCATCTGTATAAGCTTCGGCTGAAGCTATTGGCTTACCATAGACATGAGCGGCAGAGGAAGATTCCTTCATGTCATAACTTCCATTGATGTGTTTTGCCCAGAATTCGCCCTGCGGTTTTTCCACCCTACCCTTTGCTTGGAAATTGTCCGACACGATGTTTTGGGCATTACCCGATGCCTGCGCTGTGAGCACAATGCCATTTTGGCGACAGAGACGGTCGAAAGTGCCAAAATAGTTGTCGGCCATCATATCGGCTATTGTTCTTCGCATATCATTATAGAAGGCTTCCGTTTCCGCAGTGGAACCGACCACATAACCAGCTAAAGCCGGAAGATAACAGTGAAGATCGTATCCTCGTCGAGCTTGGAAAGCGGTGTCAAAACCTTCCGTCCAGTTTTCCGGACCAGCCTCATGACTGTCCATGATGATTCCTTGAAGTGGTGTTCCCGCTTGGCGAAGGGTGTCAATCATCGGTTGCACGAAGTTCTTCCAATGCCATTCGGCAGCCCTGGCAGAGAGTTTATCACACTCCAAACCTTTGAAATCCACTCGGGCATGCTTGGTCATCGCTCCTGTCGGTATTTGACAGAAGCGCAGAATGAGCCAATCTCCTTTCGGGGCCGTCCACACCAGGTGACCTGCGGCATCCACTTTAGAGGTAACATCTATGACCCCATCGGGATCAATCACTTCGGAAGCAGCATAGGATGGGGTATCGCCACTGGAGGTGTATTCGGAATACTCCCCACATTTCTCTTCCCACAAGTTCATCTTAGGCATCGACGAAAGGGTGATGTTCCCGATATAGAGATTCTTGTTTTTGTCGTTATCAAGTGTCCAATCATGAAAACGAAGGGAGAAATAGCGTGCTTTGACAGGAAGAAAAGACATGGTATGCTGATGCCAACCACCAGGGTTGGTGGAATAACCAGGTTTCAGTTGACACACCTTCTTGTAGTGGAACCCGTCTTCTGAAGCCCACAGTTCCCCAATGTCCGGCAAGGGCCGATAGCCGTCTCCTGTAAAAGTGGTGGAAGGAAGAGCGGGCATGTTCATCGCAATGGTGGCACTCTTGCCCCTACCTTTGATTTGATAGGTGATGCTGCTCGCCAAGAAGGGCGTTCCATAGTCCATGACTATCTGCACCTCCTTACCCTTTCCGGGATATGGGATGGAACAAAAAGATTTTTTTCTCTGAGAAAAGAGAGTCGACGGGAAAAGGCAACAGGGTGTGGGACAATGCGGGACGACGCATATGATTGGTCTGAAAACGGATGTTTTTCAAGGGTACAGCGACTACCGCCACTTGCTTGAAGCCCAGTTTGCTCTCTGGAACAGGCAACACAGATGTCACCTTGCCGCCCTTGACCAGTGTTTCCGTTGCCACGATTCTCTTCATGGCATAGTCGGGGGTAATCCACGGACCACCTGCCACATAACCATCTGAGATGTTCGCCTCGAACGACAGCCCCAATCTATGAGCCTCAGCGGCGGAGAACTTGAACATTTGCCACCAGGGTGTTGACATGACGGGGAAAGCACCTTTACCCTTGCCGTGCACTTGGTCATAGTAGACCACACCGCCCACTCCGGCACGTTTGAACGCTTCCAGGTCGGCAGTGATACCCTCCTTGGTAGTTTCAGTCTCTCCATGAAACCACCACACCTTCGTCCGGCACGAATCTTGCGGATGACTGAACAAGGTCTGCAACCGCTTAAAAGAGCCATCGCCCTCCCCCTTCGCCATTAGGCACAAGGAAAAGAGCGACAAGCTGATTAACATACAAAATCTATTTCTCATTGGTTGTGTTTTTACTTATATTGTGACGGTGGCACCCCAAACTGGTCTTTGAAGCACTTGCTGAAATAATATGGATTGTCGAATCCCACAGCATATGCCACTTCCGACACGTTTTTGTCTCCACTGCGCAGCATTTCTGCCGCCTTGCGAAGACGGATGACACGGATGTATTCGTTGGGGGTGTAGCCCGTAGTACCACGCACTTTCTTGTAGAACATCGTGCGGCCAAGTTTCAATAGTTCCGCAATTTTCTCCACACTGAGGTCTTTCTCTCCCAACTTGGAATAGATGATGGTGTCGAGACGGCGGACAAAGAGTTGGTCTTGATCGGTGGTACACATCGACGAGCGCACAGATTCCAAATCCTTGCCGAACTTCTGCTTGAGTTTTTCCCGTTGGTCGAGCAATTGGAAGATGCGGGCAATGAGCAGTTGAGGGCTGAACGGCTTGACCATATAGGCATCCGCTCCCGACTCTGTTCCCTCGAGAATGCTTTCGTCGTTGCCGAGTGCCGTGAGCAGGATGATGGGGATATGACTGGTTTCAAAACTGTTTTTCAAGCGTTTGGTCACCTCGAAGCCATTCATGCCAGGCATCATCACGTCGCTGACAATCAAGTCCACATCGTTCTCTTTCGCCTTGGCGAGTCCTTCCTTACCGTCGGATGCCGAGATTGTCTCAAAGCAGTTGCCGAGTTCCGACAGCAGGAAGTCACGCACATCGTTGTCGTCCTCGATGAGCAGGATGGTGCGTTTGTTGAGCGGTGTGCGCTTGTCATTGGCTGCTGTCGTGACTGACTCGGGCATCTCCGGCATTTTGACACTGCTCTCCAAGATGGGACTTGACTCCACGAGGAAGTCGGATGCGTCATAGACCGTCTTGTCGGTTGGGATATTGACCACAAAGACAGAACCTCCTCCAGGATTTTCCTCATACGAGATGGTGCCATGGTGCACGTTGACCAACTCATGGGTAAGATGGAGGCCTATGCCGAAGCTGTCGCCTGTATAGTTGCTTTGCATGAAGCGGCTGAACAGTTGGTCGCGCTTCTCAGGCGGTATGCCCACACCTGTGTCAGCGATGCGGATAGTGAGTTGGTCACCCAGCGTGAGACTCATCGTGATGGCACCTCCTGCCGGTGTATACTTGAAGGCATTGGACAAGATGTTGAACACCACCTTGTCGAGTTTCTGCCGGTCGAGATACATCACGTATGCCGGTTCTGAAGTTTCAAACTTATAGTTGATGTTCTTCGACTCCGCCGCATCATCAAACATTTGGAAGATGTTGCGGCAGAACATCACGGCATCTGTTTCCTGCAAGGAGAGTTTCAGTTTTCCTGCCTGCATCTTGCGGAATTCGAGCAGTTGGTTGATGAGTCGGAGCATGCGCTGCATACTCTTGTTCATGGTGCGGATGGTCTTCTCCAATTCTGGTTGCCACTTGTTCACCTTCATGATTTTCGTCTCTTTCTCCAGTGCCCCTTGGATGAGGGTGAGTGGAGTGCGGAATTCATGGGCTATATTGGTGAAGAAGGTGAGCTTGTATTTGGTCAGTTCCTGTTCGACCATGATTTTGTTCTTCAGTTCATTCTTCTCCCGGACGCTTCTCACCACAATGCCCGTAACCAGTCCTGCCACCACTATATAGATAAGGATGGCCCAGATGGAAAGATAGAATGGTGGTCGCACGACAATAGTAAGCACACTCTCCTCGCCCCAGTCGCCGTCGGAATAGCAAGCCTTGGCATGCAACCGGTAGGTTTTGGGAGACAAGTGGCTGAAGGATGCCCAAGAGACGGACGATGGGGTGCTCCATTTGGAGTCGTAGCCTTCCAGCCAATAACTGTATTTCACGTTGCTCACATCTGAATAGTCGAGGGTGGAGAAGTCTATGGTCGGTGAGTTGTCATCATAGCTCAGAGTTATCTCGTCGGAATATGGATAGGACGTGAACACCACATTGGTCTGCCCGCTGATGTGCTTCAACTTGGATGGCGTGATGAGGGTTAGTCCGTAGTTGCCGCCCAAAAGGATTCTGCCGTCATCGAGACACACGGCAGAGTTCTCGTTGTAGACATTGCCCATGGGATTGATGTCAAACATATAGTTGTCAAACGTTCCCGTCTTGACATCCATGCACGACACACCCTGCTGGGTGGGCAACCAATAGTTGCCATCCTTGCCTTCCACCACCGACTGCACCATGTTGTTGACCAGTCCGTTCTCACTATTGTACACGTGGAAAGCGGGATGTTCCCCACACTCCACACGCACAAGTCCTTCGGCTGGCACAGCGAGCCACAGCACACCATGGCGGTCGAAAGTCATGTCATGAATCTCGTAGTTGCGGTGATATATCTGATAGTCCTTGTGATTGCGCACGAAACGGTCGGGATTGAACACAAGCAATCCGCCCGATGTGCCGACCCACATCTTGCCGTTTTTGTCTTTCTCTATGCACCTCACCTCGCTCAGTCCCACACTGTCGGCGAAGAAAGTCTGCACCTCATATTTTCCGTTTCCCTTTTGGGTTGCCACCTTCAGCCCCTTGCCGAAAGTGCCTATCCACATGCGGTTCTGATTGTCTGGCTCCATACAGAAGACATTACAATCGCCGAGCGACAGACCGTCCACGCCATAGACGCCCTTGCCTCGGGTGCCGAGCCACTTTTCTCCATTCAGTTCGGCAAAGGCATAGATGTTGGCATCAAAATGACTGGTGCCGAGCAATTGGCTCATGTCGGAAGAGTAATGATAGAGTGAACCGTCGCGGGTCGACACCATCACTCCGTCGGCAGTCTTGCGTATCATACGCACCACATTCGAGAAGTCAAGGTTGCCGCTGCCATTCGGGAAGATGCGCTCCACGCCCTTGTCCATCACCTGGATGTGGGACACACCGCCATACTCCGAGCTAACCCAGATGCCGTCGTAGCGGTCGGCAATGATGCGGAGCAGATAGTTCGACGCGATGGGCGACTCGCCCTTTTCGTCGGCAGTGAAGTGTTGGCTTTGCTTCAAGTCATGGCTGAAGACAAAGAGCCCGTTGCCGTAGGTGGAAATCCAAATAAGTCCATGGTTGTCCTCGACCACACGGAAACGCTCATAGTCGATGTAGTTGCTCTCGCCATTGGGCAGCAGGTTGAGCGGCACCACATGTTCGCCCTGCACCATGCGCAGGGTTCCTGTCTTGTTGTAGATCCACCGCCGATCCTTGTTGTCGGTATACACCTTTCCGTTGGGAATGTTCCATTCGCCCTCGCAGCGTGTCACCTTGTGGCTCTTCTTGTCTATCGCCCACGAGCCGAGACTGGTAAAGACTATCCATTGGTCGCCGAGCATGATGTCGCCGGAAACGCGCTCATTCTTGGCAAAGGGAATCTTGGTCAGCAGCTTCATCTTGCGCTGATAGAGATTGAACACGCGGCCGTCGTCTGAAATCATCAGCGCCTGTCCTTTCCAGGGACGAGTGCGCTGAATCTTGACGCCACGTGCCACACAGGTCAATCCATGATTGTCGCAAACAAAGGCTTTGTCCTTGGTACAAAGCAATATCTCATGGGAGGAGATGCTGTCGAAGAGAGAGATGGAAGAAGACCCGAGATTGGCCTTGTCGAAATGTTGGGTATGGAACACGCCGTCACGATAATCCACCCGGAGGGCACCGTCACTCCTACCCCAAAGCCACACCGTGCCGGGAGCAGTCAACTTGGCATTGGTGAAGCGGCATTGGCGGTCGCCGTCTTGCATATAGTCCTCAGCCTTCCCGCTGCACATGTCGATGCACGAGAACAATTCCGCGGAAGTGTAGACCCACATTTTCTTGTAGCCTTGGTCTTCGATGATGTTCTTGATGCGGCTGTCGGCAATGGATGTAGACAGACTGTCATGACAGTAGACCGTCATCTTGTTTCCATCATAGCGCACCAATCCATTGTGGGTGCCAAACCAGATGAATCCCTTCTGGTCTTGGAGCATGGAATTGATTGTGTTGGATGGCAGTCCGTCCTGCAGCGTGATTTTCTTGGCATGCACTTCTATCGGCAGTGTCACCACATCTGTCTTGCCGGCAGTAGCCGGAGGGACGGCAACAGGATTCGCTTTCTCGCTTTTATGACACGACACAAGTGACAAAAGCAGAGGGAGAACGAGGAGTAGTCTATGGATGATATTCTTCAACTTTTTATTTCCTTTAGATTAAACGTGCTGCTGATAGCCAAGAAGGATTGGCACATAGGCAGCCTATCTCTTGCAAAGATAAAGCAAAAATAGAGATAAAACAAAAAGAATGGATATTAGTTTTTGATAATATCCACAAAAAGATAACAAAAGAGGTAAAAAAGGTGTAGGAACGAAAAAGAGAGGCCTACCCTGTGCTGGATGAGCCTCTCTTGTATAGCATTTTTGTGATAAGTCGATTATTTGTAGCCTGGGTGCTGCTGTCCGGCAAGTCCCGGGTTCACATCGAGGATGTTGGTGGTGTTGAATGGCATCAACTCGGTCTTGTTCTTGGTCAAGCCATAGAACACGCCGTTGGAACCGGTTATCCATGCGTTGTTGCTCGACACGCCCTGCTCGTCCACAACACTGAGGTTGCCCTTCTGCTTGACAGAAACGATGCTGAACATATTGAGGATGGTGTAGGTGTGCTTCACGGCTCCTGCTGGGGCATTGGCCTCGCTATAGAGCTTGCCGTTGGCCTCATAAAGGTCTGCTGTGGTCACACCCTTGCCGCTTGCGTTCAAAATCTTCAGTGTGCTGATCTGGCTTGCACTGAGTCCCAGCTGCTCCACATCGTTCTGTGAGAGTTCTATGTACTTCAAGGCGATGGTTGGATCCTGGAACTGTGGAGTGGAAGTGAGATAGTAGGCACGGTAAACGGGCACATTGGCAAATTCGCCCTGACGCTTGGCGAGGTTCACCAGACGCTCCTTCTCGCCCATCAGCTTCTCATACTGGATGCCCCAGCGGGTGAGGTCTGTGCGGCGGAGGCCTTCAAACGCCAACTCGAGCTTGCGCTCCTTCTGGATGAAGGTGAGGAATTCATCGTGTGTGGTAGGAATACCGGCGGCAGCCTTGGCCTCATCGCCACGGAATGCACGCTTGCGCACTTCCTTCACAGCATTGATAGCCTCTTGCGTAGGTCCATTGTTCAGTTCGTTCAAAGCCTCAGCATACATCAGGAGTACGTCGGAATAGCGGAGCAAGGGGAAGTTGATGTCGCGCTTGGAGTCGGAAGAGCCACGCTCTTTCTTCCAGTTGATGCGATACTTGCCCACACCCATGCCGTTGTAGGTTTCCATCTGATATTTGTCGCCCTTGTTGCTGAGCACGAGACCATAGTTGCAGACAGCCACGTCGCGACGTTGGTCGTCCTTGTCATAGTCGAAGAAGAGGGTTGGATAAGCCATCATCTGGCTACCGCCCTTGCCCAGACCGCCTTCAGAGTTGTCGTTACCTGAGGTTGGGATACCATTCACATAGCCTGTTCTCACATCGGCACCGTTCACACTATACCAACCATACTCGAGCATGGTTTCCTTGTCATAGGTCTGGTTGCCGAGGTTGCGGAACACCTGGTCATAGTTGTCGAGCAGTCCGTTCTGTCCTTTCTCGATAACGGCCTTACAAGCGTCTGCGGCAATCTGGTACAATTCCTTCACACGGTTTGCATCGTCGCGGCGGGCGATGTGGAGTGTGGCGGGGTCATAAGTGTTGAGATCCCAACGCAGAGAGTAGCCGGCTGCATAGAGGGCCACACGGGCAAGAATGCCGTATGCAGAATTCTTGCAGAAGCGCTCTGTAGTAGCAGGAGCGTTGGCCTCACCCTTCCAGGGCAACAGCTCTACAGCACGCTGCAGGTCAGCGATGCACTGGTCGTAGATAACGTCACGGCTGGTGCGTGAAGAAGAGAAGGTGGTGGCATCAGAGGTTGGAGTGGTCGTGAAAGGCACGTCTCCATAGAAGCGCACGATGTTCCAATAAGCGTAAGCACGGATGGCCAATGCCTCGCCGAGGAGGGCGTTCACCTTGGCCTTCTCGCTCTCCGACACGCTCATGTTGGGCAGATTCTTGATGCACACGTTGGCATACTCGATGGCCTTATACATGGTGGTATAGGTATTGCTGAGCATACCGGTGAGGTTGGTGAAGTTATAGTTGGACACATCATACTTCGAGTTGCTCTCGGTCGAAGCGCACTCGTCGGTGCCCTCGAGCAGTTGGTAGCCCAATTCCTGTGTGTGGAGAGAGGCGTATGCGCCGACCGTTGCCATTTCGGCACGGCCCACAGACTCGAAGATGGAGCCGCTGTCGGCTTTCGACTCCGAAGGCATGTCAAGCCAGTCCTGGCAGGAAGACAAGGTCAATGCCACGGCTGCGACACCCAATATATTGAATATTTTATTCATTTTATACTTGTTGAATGATTAGAATGTTAAGTTTACACCGATAACCCAGCTCTTGGAACGTGGGTAGGATGAGTTGTCCACACCTGGCGTGAGGGCACTGCCTGAAGCAGACACTTCAGGGTCGTAGCCTGTGTAGCTGGTGAAGGTATGGAGGTTGTTGACCGTCGCATACAAACGGGCCTTCTGGATGAAGAGGTTCTGAAGCCACTTCTTGGGGAAGGTGTAGCCGAGGGTGATGGTGTTCAGACGGAGGAACGAGCCATTCTCGATGTAGTAGCTGCTGTGGTCAGAGATGACAGTCTTGTTGTTGCTGGAGATGTTCCACATGCGGCTGCCATTGTCCTCACCGGGGTTCAACTCTGCAAGACGGGCAAGGCTCTTGGTCTCCTTACCGGTCAGCGGATCGATGAGGGTGTAGCGGTCGGCCATCTTGGCGATGGTGTTCTGGTTGGCGAGGTACGGGCCTACGAAACGCTGTGTACTCATATTGAACACGTCGTTGCCCACACAGAAGTTCATGAAGATGGTCAGGTCGAAACCTTTATAGGTAAAGGTGTTGTTCCATCCACCGGTGAAGTCTGGAGCTGCGTTGCCGATCACGGTGCGGTCGTTGGTGCTCCATACGGGGTTGCCGTCCTTGTCGGTGTCGCCGGCAATGGCCTTGTATTTCACGTCACCTGGTTTCACACTCTTGCGGTCGAAGCCCTTGAGGCTTGCCACACCTTTTTTCAAGGTGTAGGTACCGTCCTCGTTCTGGTCGAAGTCGGCTGTGGTGTAGATGCCGTCATACTGCAGACCGTAGAACTGTCCCAGCGGCTTGCCTTTCTCAATCTTGAAGCCCATACGTGACTCATAGTCCTGGATGAAGTAATCGGTGTCGCTGCTGCCGCCGTAGATTTCAAGCACCTTGGAGCGGTTGAAGGCGATGTTGAAGTCGGTGGTCCAAGTGAAGTCCTTGGTACGCACAGGTGTGGCATTGAGCACGATTTCCACACCGCGGTTGCGGATGGAGCCTACATTCTGATACTGTGTGGCATAACCTGTGGAAGTAGGAATCTTGTTCTTGATCAACAGGTTCTTGGAGGTGTTGTTATACCAGTCGATGCCGAGGTTCACACGGCCACGGAGCACAGACACGTCGAGACCCACGTCGATGGTCTCGGTCTTCTCCCATTTCAGAGCCTTGTTGCCGAGGGTTGTTCCTGGCACATAGGTGATATAGTCTTTGCCGTTGATGCCATAGTGGCCTGAGCCATAAGAGGTGGCATACATGTTGTTGTCGATATTGTCGTTACCGGCAGTACCGTAACCCACACGGAGCTTCAAGTTGTGGAAGATGTTCTTGAGGTTGGCCATGAATGGCTCCTCAGAGATACGCCATGCGGCAGATGCTGATGGGAAGTAGCCCCATTGGTTGCCCTTGGCAAACTTGGAAGAACCGTCACCACGGACTGTGGCGTTGATGAGGTAGCGGTCGAGGTAGTTGTAAGACACACGGGTAAACCAAGACACACGGCCACGGCGGCTCTTGCCTGAACCCCAAGTGGAAGGTGTACCCATGCTCACGTCGTTCAATCCGAAGTTTCCGTCAGAGAACTGGCGATACTCGTTATCGAGGTTCATGCTCTCCCAATAGGTGGTCTCCTGACCGAGGAGGGCAGTGAAATGATGATCTTTGTTGATATCGAAAGAATAGTTGAGGGTGTTGGTCACCTGCCACTGATAGGCCTCAGCATTGTTGCGCTTGCCGTAGCCATAAGGGCTCTGGTTGGCAGAGGCTGTCTTGGTGGAACCGTCATCCCAATAGTCAGTGCGGGTCTGCTTCCATTGGTAGCTGGCAGCCGTACGCCAAGTGAGGTTCTTGAGGATGTCGAACTCGATGCCGGCATTCACCGTGGCGAGACGAGTATACTTCTCGTTGGTGATGGCATTGTTGTTCAAGATAGGGTTGTTGGAGTCGTAGTTGTTACTGCCGGGAAGTGCGTCGTATGCGTCGGTGAGATCCTCGCCGAGCAACTGGGCATTGGTGAAGCGCACACCACCGGTAACAGGCTGCAGGATGGTCTGCTTCAGTGTTCCGCCGAGCGAACCGCCACCCTCGAGCTTGGTCATCTGCATGGCAGAAGAGAAGTCGAAGCGCACGCCTTTCCACAGTTCGTGGTTGATCTTGGCACGGATACTGTTCTTGTAGAAGCCGTGCTTGGCCATGATGCCGTCTTCTCCGGTATAGTTGTAGCTGAGCATATACTTGGTCTTGTCGCTACCGCCCGAGATGTTGACGTTGTGGGTCTGTGCCACGCCGGTAGAGCCGAACACTTCGTCCTGCCAATCGATGCCCGCACGGTTTCCATATCCGCTTTCAATACGGTTATAGGCTCCTGTATAGAAGTCGGCATCGCTCACGCTGCCGCCAAAGAGGTTGGCGAAGCTGTCTTCGTTGCCACGGAGTGTCTGGAACTCATACTGGTATTTCACATAGTCTTCCACACCCAGCAGGTCGAGTTTCTTGCCGAGTTTCTGGAAGCTCACATAGCCGTTGTAGGTCACTTCGGTCTTGCCGGCCTTGCCGCTCTTGGTGGTGATGAGGATCACACCGTTGGCACCGGCAGCACCATAGATGGCTGTGGCAGAAGCGTCTTTCATCACATCGATAGACTCGATGTCGTTGATATCCACATTCTGGAGACCGTCTTCCATCTGGAATCCGTCAACGATGTAGAGAGGCTTTGTGCTCTGGGTGATGGACGTACCTCCACGGACAGTGATGTTGACGTCAGCACCCGGGGCACCACTCTGTGTGACGATGTTCACACCAGCTGCTTTACCGGTCAAAGCCTGGGCGGCTGAGGTGGCAGGCACTGAGGCGAGGTCTTTGCCGCTCACCGAAGCGGTGGCAGCGGTCAAGTCCTTACGCTTCACCTTGGCATAACCGATGGAAACGACCTCGTCGAGCATTTGGCTGGTCGACTCCATCTTCACGTTGATGCTGGTGCGACCCTTGATGTCCACAGACTTGGTCTTGTAGCCCACGTAGGAGAACTCGAGTTGTTTGGTTGAGGCCGGAACAGTAATCTTGTAGTTACCGTCGAGGTCTGTCACTGTGCCGGCAGAGCCTGGCACCGCCTTGACCGTGGCACCGATAATCACATCGGCATCATCACTCACATTACCCGTGATGGTGATGTTTTGCGCAAAGGCCAAAGCCGGAAATACTAACAATGCCGTGAGCGCACAGCAAAGTTGGTACAAAAACGTTTTGTTTTGCATAAAGTTAAGTTTAAAAATTTTAGTTTTGCGTTACCCTTAAGCGTGTATCTTGAATACTCTCACTAAGTAACTTTTGCAAAGTTAATACAAAATCTTTATACTGCCATACAATAATGTCGGGAAAAATATAAAAATTTCCCCGACATTATTTTTCTCCTCAAGTGTATTTCCTTTTTATGCCCTCCTTTTCCTCCTACCATCTTTTCATTTCCTCTTCTCTCCATTCCATTTCCGCTTCCATTCTCTTCTTTTCCTCTTCGCTCCAGTCCATATCCGACATTTTCTCTTCCTGTTTGTCCTTCATCCATTCTATTTCCCCGAGTAGATTTTCTTTCTCCTCATCCTGGTCTTCAATCTCTTCCTTCAGGAT
>JBNMIE010000055.1:0-16062 GCA_050873125.1 Prevotella sp. | reverse complement strand
TATTTATCAACTTAAATTAATTCCGCCAACGGGTTTTTATAATATGTATCATTGTTTAATTATCGATTCTATAAATGCGCTTGGCACATATGCTGTACATATGGTCAAAAGTCCATCAATGACAATACCAACACGTTGTTGGCTATGATAACGAGCCACTATCCCAACTACGCCTTTAAACCTGCCATCTATTATTCGTACTTTTTGACCTGACTTAAATTTCTCTACTTCCTCTGTCGAAACTACAACATCATCAGAATCTGTTGCACAAATTATTTTTAGACTGTTGATTTGATAATCAGGCACAATCAAAGGCACATTGACGACCTTGTTACCAATATGCGTATGACGATAATAAAAACGTAAGAAATGAAGGTTTACATTGTCATAGACAAAAGACTTTAGTTCTTCTTCTGTGCCATAAGCGAAAAAGATGTTCGGGATGCGTGATTTTTCAACAGGACTGCGCTTCCCGTCAACAACTTTTATACTCTTTATTGTAGGATAGAAAGCTTCTATATTTTTGCAAACAAGATAATCATAAGCTTTTTTTTCTCTGCCATATGTAGTACGGAGAGCATACCAATGTGGCATACCCAAGTCTTTCTTATTAGAGTCTACACAAGTTCTTGACAGCACACTTCTGGTGGACACCCCTGTTTGTGAGCTCTTGGCTGAAACGGAGCCTTGAGCTTCGGGGAGGGCATTGGAGGCAAGTCCAACGCTGGGAGGAGAGGCCTTGTCGTCTCCTGGGCATTTTACATCTGATGTGGCGCAATATTTTCCCATATCGTGATGGCATCTTATCAAAGACTTGACTTGATACACAGACACAAAGAAAGCGTGAGTCGTTCTGTTGTCCGTTCCACCCTCTGAGGCTCTTGCATTGCCTATTATAGTCGAACAGACAACGTCAGAGCCCACGCCGATATGACATATACGCCTCCGTAAAGAGACCTCAGTAAACAGATGTACTGCACCCGTAAGGATACAATCCATGCTTACAAGGTCTCCACGGGATTGATGTAATCACACCCGGGACATCTACCGTTGGCCACGTTCAAGACTATAATTTCGGAGTTTGCAAGATTCCAGAGGGTCTCAAACAGAGCGTCAAGTAAACGCCTTTATTATGTCGTGCCTCTTTACCCACCCAACCTCCTTATTATGAGGAAGAATCCCCACAAAAGGCTCGGCGTGTGCTGAGGCATGGAAAAACGGTCTTGTTCATATATATATATGATATACCGAATATCCAATCGCAAAAATACAACTAAAAATCCAAATAGAAGAAAGAATGTGAAAGAAATTATTAAAAAGTTTAACTTCCTACTATCCTATAGATAAAGAAATTTCTCCTTTAATCATAATAACGCCAAAAGGGAGACTAAGCTCTCCCTTTTGGCGTTATTTATAGTTTTGAGGCAATGTGCCGTCGATAGATGGTCATACCGGTTTTGCCAAGGACATCGTTGATGTGGTGGATGCGTTGGCTGGGGGGCGCATCTATGTTGGACGGGGTATTGTCTTCGGTCATACGCAATGCGCCTTGGCCGGTCACGGGGATGTACTCATCCCAATAGACGGGGACGTTGTGCATCCTGCCATCGCCACCCCATTTACTGACAAAAGTCACTCGCTGTTCGGCACGATAGCCGTGGGCATAGACGGTGATGGTGGAGTTGCCGTCACTGCCTTTGTCCTCATGGGTCTTAAGGATGCAGTCGGTCACACAGGCAGGATGTTTGAAATGGTCTTGTCCCCAGAAGTTAGCCAAGGCTTCATGCTCCCAAAAGGCACTGTGGCGCGGCATGTCCCTACCATAAATGGCTTGCAGGGGGCGTATCTGCTGATACATGGGCACACAGAGCAATGGGGCGAGACAGAAGTAGATGGCCCGGAAATGGCGGACGTTGATTTCATAGAAGTCGCTCTCTGCCTTGGCATAGTCGAAATGACGATATTGGTCGGGATTCATGTCGAGGTCGAAGGACTGGATGTGGTCGGGGATGATGGTGTTGATCATCCGATCTTTGTCGAAGTCAAAATCGTCGCCATAGCCTGCCTCATGGTCTTTGAGCAACCTAAGCATATTCTCTTGTGCCAGAGGCGTGAAAAGAAGGGCAAACTGCTGGTTATTGTTGCGGTTGCTGGTATCAAAAGCCACTTCAAACTCTTCGTTGGTCATCATGGCGAAATCCTGATTGCTCAGGTCTCGTGCCTTGTTTCTGAGACGGTGACGCTTCCACCAATAGGACAAAGAGCCTTCTTTGTCTGCCATGCCACTTTTCTGGCGATAGAAAATGAGATCGGGGGCGGCGGTGTTGCCATAGATGAGTCTTGTCTTCTCATAGTATTCCGGATAAGGGGCGGTGACTTCCGCCGTTAAGGTCTCGGAGTGGTGGACAGTGTGGTATTTGCCGTCAGAGCCCCGCTCTTGTGTGGTCCAATGGATGGTGATGGAACCATAATAGGTTTTGACCCCCATCTCCATCTTTCGGGTTCGGCAAAGCACAAAGGGATTGCCATTGATTAGACCGGAATGGGAATAGATGACCGAACGTTCTCGGTTGAATGTGCCGTCCCAGCCATAGACATGCTGCAGGTCTGCCAGACGCTGGGTGGTGAAATAGGGATCGAACTCCAAGCGGGGCACGGTCTTGGTCATCATCCGGGTGAGCACATCCCAATCGTAAAGGCGATTGAGCGGTTCCATCTGGCGCCAAGCCTCGTTGCGGAAGTTGTCTGCGGTCTGCTCAAGGTCATCACGCTCATCTTTCAGCTTGCGCAGTTTTGGATGGACGACAGTCAGCAACAGACCAACAATAAGTGCCAACAGTGCGACAAGAAGGACAAGTTGCCAAGTAGGCAAGTTTTCATACAGGACGTAAACGGCTACGCCACCCGCCACGACCAAGAGCCACAACGCAACACACAGAAAGGTGGTTCGGCTAATGTCCGATTTCAGCAAATCGATAGACTCTTCGGTCTCGTAGAGTTGACGACAGGTTTCCCGATTGGCCTCAACATCCACTTTTGCCTCAGCCGCCAATTGGGCAAAAGTGTCTTTCGCGACCTGCTTGAACCGGTCGCGAAAGACATGGACGTATTCGTCGAGGGGATTATAGATATCCTCTACCATGGGCTTGGGATTAGAAGAACTTGCTGCGAGCCTGCTCACGCACTTCTGCTGAAGCGGTGAACGGTATGCGGGTGGTGTATCCCTGGCGCGCTGCCACAATCATCTTTGTGGGCCAAGAGAAGATGTCGGTGTTCCACTGCGTCACCCGACTGTTGTAGACTGTACGGGCTGCTGTAATCTCGCGTTGGAGATAGTTGTTCTGCTGCATGGCATCGGCTATCGCCTGATGGGCTTTCAGTTCGGGATAGGCCTCGACCTGAGGAAACAGTCTGCCGCACGCCACATTCAACTGGCTGTTGACGTCGCTGCGGTTCTCTTCAGAGATTTTTCCGCTGCGCAAGGCAGCCACGGCGGTCATCACTTCCTTGTCCAAATTGATGGCACGCTCCACGAGTCCGACAACGTTCTGTAAAATCTGCACACGCTGTTCCAGATAGTTGTCGATATTGGATGCCTCTGCCTGGATGCGCTGCTCCAATTTGAGAAAATAGTTGCGGGCAGAGATTTTCATGAAGATGAAGATGACGCCGGGCAGTATGCCGACTATACATCCGACAACTGCCACCAATGCCGGATCTTGGAGGGTACAACCCATCAAGAGGACATAGAGCAAAACGAGCACGGGGAGAACGACCCATAGTGCGATTTCAAAAAGGGTGGATCTGTAAGTAATGGTAACCGGAAGCTGACGGTCTATTACGTGTATGTCACGGCCATTGTCATTGACAGGTCCGGTTGTTTCGTCTAATAAATTTGCCATAATCGATATTTGTTTAGTGAATTATTCCGATTCTTAGATTGCATTGCTTGTCGCTTGCGTTATTGGATAAGTGCAAAATTAGTATAAATCATGGATTACACAAAATAAAATTCCAGATAATTGTCTACCTTTGTAGAAATAACCAACAAACATCAATATGAGCAAATCGAAACTACACATCGTCTTTATTCTCTTCTGTTTGTCTTTATTGTCAGGTTGTCAAAAGTTTGACTTCGAAGAAGAGGATGGTAAAAAGGGTCCGACCCAAGAAGTGACGGACGGGAAAGACAACAGCAAAGGTGACAAGGACAAGGATGACAATAAGAAAGATGATGGCAGCGGTTCTACCTCTACCCCATCACGGCGCAGCCAATACACGGTCACGCAGTTTTTGGAGGAAGCTCCGGCATTCCAGGTATGGGTGGAAGGATATATTGTCGGAGACTGCAAGCTGAAAATAGACAATGCCCAATTCGAACCGCCCTTCAATTATGACACAGCCATTCTGCTCGCCGACGGATTCGACAAGACTAAGAAAGGGGAGTTCATTCCGGTTTGCTTGAAAAGCGGGACGAGCGCACGAAAAGAGCTGAACTTGAAAGAAAATCCTTCGATGTATCATAAAAAGATAAAGATTTATGCACTCCGCGAGAAGTATTATGGAGTGACGGGCATCAAAGAAATTGATGATTACGAGATTCTGAAATAAAGAATGCCAAGAAACAAAAAAGGTTCGCCTCCTGATTGGGAAGCGAACCTTTTTTATATTAGGATTAGGACTGGATAGTCTTATTTCTGATCGTAGTCGATGACATTCTTCTTGTTGGCCTGCATGCGGTTGTATTCTTCCTTGCTGCCAACAACAATCTTGTTCCACTGACGAAGACCTGTACCGGCAGGAATCAAGTGACCGCAAATCACATTTTCCTTCATACCATTCAGGTTGTCGACCTTGCCGCGGATAGCAGCCTCGTTGAGCACCTTGGTGGTTTCCTGGAATGATGCGGCACTGATGTAGCTCTTGGTCTGAAGAGCGGCACGAGTGATACCCTGCAGAATCTGGGTAGAAGTGGCAGGAACGGCATCACGCACCTGGACGAGCTTGCGGTCACGGCGCTTGAGTGAAGAGTTCTCGTCACGGAGCTTGCGCGCTGTGACAATCTGACCCTTGTGGAAGTTCTCGCTGTCGCCAGCGTCAACAACAACCTTCTTGCCCCAAATGCGGTCGTTCTCCTCAGCAAAGTCGAGCTTGTCGACAATCTCCTGCTCAAGGAATGTGGTGTCGCCCGGATCGTTGATCTGAACCTTGCGCATCATCTGGCGGACGATAATCTCAAAGTGCTTGTCGTTGATCTTCACACCCTGGAGACGGTATACGTCCTGTACCTCGTTGACGATGTATTCCTGAACGGCGGTAGGGCCCTTGATGGCGAGGATATCGCCAGGAGTGATAACACCATCGGAAAGTGGTGTGCCGGCACGCACAGCATCGTGTTCCTGTACAAGGATCTGCTTGCTCAAGGATACGAGATACTTGCGCTGGTCGCCAGTCTTGCTGGTAATGATGATCTCACGGTTACCGCGTTTCACCTTACCCATAGTCACCTCACCGTCGATTTCTGAAACGACTGCTGGGTTGGATGGGTTACGGGCCTCGAAGAGCTCGGTTACACGTGGAAGACCACCAGTGATATCACCAGCCTTACCAACGGCACGTGGAATTTTCACAAGGGTGGTACCGGTAGCAACGGTCTGTCCGTCTTCTACAACCACGTGGCCACCCACAGGGAAGTTGTATGTTCCGATTACATTGCCATTGGCATCAAGGATGTCGCAAGTAGGCACCTTGCTCTTGTCACGAGACTCGGTGATGATCTTCTCGGTAAGACCTGTGGTTTCATCGGTCTCTGCCTTATAGGTAACACCGGCAATGATGTCGTTGAATCTCAATGTACCCTTATACTCGGTAACGATAACGGCGTTGAATGGATCCCACTTGGCAATGAGATCGCCCTTCTTGACCATATCACCCTGCTTGAAGTAGAGGGAGCTACCATAAGGAACATTCAAGGTAGACAACACGATGTCTGTATTGGCATCAACGAAGCGGATTTCTGCCAGTCGGCTGACAACCATCTCGCAGTCGCGGCTGCCTGTGTCGCCCTCTTCCTTGAATGGAACGGTACGAAGCTCGTCGAACTCAATCTTGCAATCATTCTTGGCCACGATAGAAGCATTGGCTGCAGCGTTGGCAGCCACACCACCGGCGTGGAATGTACGGAGGGTAAGCTGTGTACCAGGCTCACCAATGGCCTGAGCGGCAATGACACCGACAGCCTCACCAATCTGTACCATACGAGCTGTGGCAAGGTTACGACCGTAGCACTTCATGCAGACACCATGCTTGCTCTCGCAAGTGAGCACGGAGCGAATCTCCACACTCTCGATAGGTGACTCTTCGATGGCCTTGGCCTTCGGTTCTGTGATTTCCTCACCGGCTGCACAGATGAGTTCGCCTGTGCTTGGGTGGATGATGTCATGAACAGACACACGACCGAGGATTCTCTCGTAAAGAGAAGAAATCACCTCGTCACCATTCTTCAAAGCGGTGCAAACTAGTCCACGGAGGGTTCCACAGTCTTCCTCGTTGATAATCACGTCGTGAGAAACGTCCACCAAACGACGGGTCAGATATCCGGCGTCGGCAGTCTTCATAGCGGTATCGGCAAGACCCTTACGGGCACCGTGAGAAGAAATGAAGTACTCCAACACGCTCATACCTTCCTTGAAGTTGGAGAGGATAGGATTCTCAATAATCTGCGCGCCTTCAGCGCCAGCCTTCTGAGGCTTGGCCATCAAACCACGCATACCGGACAACTGCTTAATCTGGTCCTTAGAACCACGGGCTCCAGAGTCGAGCATCATGAACACGGCATTGAATCCCTGGTCGGCTTCTGTCATCTCTTTCATCAGCACATCACCCAGGTCGTTGTTCACGTGGGTCCATGTATCGATTACCTGGTTATAACGCTCGGTGTCGGTGATGAATCCCATATTATAGTTGTCTGTAATCTGACGCACTTCGTCGTTACCCTTCTGGACGATAGCCTCTTTCTCTGGTGGAATGATGATATCGTCAAGGTTGAACGAAAGTCCGGCGAGATAGGCCATGCGGTAACCAAGGTTCTTGATACCATCGAGGAACTCGCAAGCACGGGCAAAGCCCACAGCCTTGATTACGTCGGCAATGATGTCACGGAGACTCTTCTTAGAGATGACCTTGTTGACAAAGCCCACCTCGTCAGGAATGATGCCATTGACAATCACACGTCCAACAGAAGTCTCAACGAGACGCTTTTCAATCTTTCCGTCCACAAGGTCATTGACAATCACCTTAACCTGGGCATGGAGGTCGCAACGGCCCTCGTTGTGGGCGATGATAGCTTCCTCTGGGCCATAGAATGTCAGGCCCTCGCCCTTGGCACCGGGACGGAGTTTTGTAATATAGTAGAGTCCAAGCACCATATCCTGTGAAGGAACGGTGATAGGAGCACCATTGGCTGGGTTCAGAATGTTGTGGCTCTGAAGCATCAGAATCTGTGCCTCAAGAACGGCCTCGTTGCTCAATGGTAGGTGAACAGCCATCTGGTCACCATCGAAGTCGGCGTTGAAGGCGGTACAAGCCAATGGGTGGAGCTGGATAGCCTTACCCTCAATCAGTTTTGGCTGGAAGGCCTGGATACCGAGACGGTGAAGTGTAGGTGCACGGTTGAGCAGCACGGGATGACCCTTCATCACATTCTCAAGGATGTCCCAAATCACGGGCTCACGACGGTCAACAATCTTCTTGGCGCTCTTGACAGTCTTCACGATGCCGCGCTCGATGAGCTTGCGGATGATGAATGGCTTATAGAGCTCTGCTGCCATCAACTTAGGCAGACCGCACTCTCCCATCTTCAACTCAGGACCAACCACGATTACGGAACGGGCTGAATAGTCAACACGCTTACCAAGGAGGTTCTGACGGAAACGACCGGACTTACCTTTCAGTGAGTCAGAGAGAGACTTCAAAGGACGGTTGCTCTCGCTCTTCACGGCGCTGCTCTTACGAGAATTGTCAAAGAGAGAGTCTACGGCTTCCTGAAGCATACGCTTCTCATTTCTGAGGATTACCTCAGGAGCCTTGATTTCCATCAGTCGCTTCAGACGGTTGTTACGGATGATGACTCGACGATAGAGGTCGTTCAAGTCGGAAGTGGCGAAACGACCGCCATCCAATGGAACGAGCGGACGAAGCTCTGGTGGAATCACAGGAATAATCTTCATGATCATCCACTCAGGACGGTTCACACCCTTGCTTGAACGGAAGGCTTCCACCACCTGCAGACGCTTCAAGGCTTCTGTCTTGCGCTGCTGTGAGGAGTCGTTGTTGGCACGGTCACGCAACTCATAGGAAAGGGAGTCGAGATCGAGGTTGCTCAACAAGTCAAAAATAGCCTCTGCACCCATCTTGGCAACGAACTTGTTGGGATCGTCGTCAGCCAAGCGCTCGTTTCCTTCAGGAAGTTTGTTGTCGAGGATATCGATATATTCGTCTTCAGACAGGAGGTCAAACTTGTGAGAACCGTTGATTTCATTGCCTTCCTCGTCGGTCTTACCCTCAAGAACACCTGGATTGATCACCACATATTTCTCATAATAGATGACTGCATCCAACTTCTTGGTAGGCATACCGAGGAGATAACCAATTTTGTTTGGCAGAGAACGGAAATACCAGATGTGGGCTACAGGAACAACCAACTCGATATGTCCTGAACGCTCACGGCGAACCTTCTTCTCTGTCACCTCAACACCGCATCGGTCACAAACGATGCCCTTATAACGGATACGCTTGTACTTACCGCAGGCACACTCATAGTCCTTGGTAGGACCGAAGATGCGCTCGCAGAAAAGACCGTCACGCTCGGGCTTGTATGTACGGTAGTTGATGGTCTCGGGTTTTGTCACCTCGCCATACGAATTTTCCAGGATCTCTTCTGGTGAAGCGAGACCGATGGTAATCTTCGTAAAATTAGTCTTTATCTTTGTATCTTTTTTGAAAGCCATTTTCTTGTATGTATTTAGTCAAGTTTGATACTTAAGCCAAGTCCTCTCAGCTCATGGAGCAACACGTTGAGTGATTCTGGAATGCCTGGTGTTGGCATCGGCTCACCCTTGACGATTGCTTCGTATGCCTTGGAACGGCCAACGACATCATCACTCTTGATAGTAAGCACCTCCTGAAGCACATGGCTGGCGCCAAAGGCCTCGAGTGCCCAAACCTCCATCTCTCCGAAACGCTGACCACCGAACTGGGCTTTACCGCCGAGTGGCTGCTGGGTGATGAGAGAGTAAGGACCGATGCTACGAGCGTGCATCTTATCTTCAACCATGTGGCCGAGTTTCAAGAAGTAGGTCACACCGACAGTTGCAGGCTGGTCGAAGCGCTCACCGGTCTCACCATCATAGAGATGGGTAGAGCAGAGATGTGGAAGTCCTGCCTTGTCGGTCCATTCGGAAAGGTCGGCAAGCTTTGCACCATCGAAGATAGGTGTGGCAAACTTGACACCGAGTTTTCTACCGGCTGCACCGAGAATGGCCTCGAAGATCTGGCCGAGGTTCATACGTGAAGGCACACCCAGCGGGTTCAGTACGAGGTCGACAGGACGACCATCCTCGAGGAATGGCATGTCTTCCATGCGGACCACCTTAGATACGATACCCTTGTTACCGTGACGACCGGCAAGTTTATCACCGACACCAATCTTACGCTTCTTGGCAATATAAACCTTGGCCATCTGAAGCACGCCTGAAGGCAGTTCATCACCGATTGTGATGGCGAACTTGCGGCGCTTGAGTTCTGCATCGAGCAACTTGTACTTGCGGATGTAGTTCATGATCAACTTCTGGATCAAGCCGTTGGTATGTTCATCCTCTGTCCATCCATTGCTCTGGATGCCCTCGTAGTCGAGGTTCTTGAGAGCGGGAACAGTAAACTTGCTTCCGTTGGTGATAATCTCGGCACCGGAATAGTCCTTGACACCCTTTGACACCTTACCGTCTGTAAGAGTCATCAGCTTGTCTACAAGGATGTCCTTCAAGTCCTCACCCTTAGCCTCATATTCCTCGTCAATCTTGGCCAAGATAACCTTGTCCTGTTTCTTAGACTCACGAGTCTTCACGGCACGGGTAAAGAGTTTCTTGTCGATGACAACACCGCTCAAAGAAGGATTGGCCTTCAAAGAAGAGTCTTTCACATCACCAGCCTTGTCACCGAAGATGGCACGAAGGAGTTTCTCCTCAGGTGAAGGATCGCTCTCTCCCTTAGGAGAAATCTTACCGATCATGATGTCGCCTGGCTCCACACGGGCTCCAATGCGGATGATACCATTATCATCAAGATCCTTAGTAGCCTCTTCGCTCACATTTGGGATGTCGCTTGTGAACTCCTCCATACCGCGCTTTGTCTCACGGACATCGAGGGAGTATTCATCCACATGCACACTGGTCAGCACGTCATCGCGAACCATTCTTTCTGAAAGCACGATGGCATCCTCATAGTTATAACCCTTCCATGGCATGTAAGCAACGAGGAGGTTGCGACCCAGAGCGAGCTCACCATTTTCGGTGGCGTAACCCTCTGTCAGAATATCACCGGCTTTCACACGCTGTCCCTTATTACAAATAGGACGGAGGTCGATGGTCATATTCTGGTTGGTGCGGCGGAACTTCGGAATGCGGTATTCCTTCAAGGCTGGCTCGAAACTTACGAACTCCTCTTCCTCTGTTCTGTCATAGAGGATACGGATGGTTGTGGCATCTACATATTCAATCACACCTTCACCTTCAGCGGTAATCATGGTGCGAGAGTCCTCACACACTTGCTTCTCAAGACCGGTACCTACGATAGGCGCATCATTGTGGAGCAAAGGCACTGCCTGGCGCATCATGTTACATCCCATCAAAGCGCGGTGACCATCGTCATGCTCCAAGAATGGAATCAGACCTGCAGACACAGAAGCAATCTGCTGCGGAGCAACGTCCATCAAGTCAACATGGTCTGGTGTAACCACTGGGTAATCGGCATCCTGACGACACTTTACAACCTCACGGATGAAGGTTCCATCCTCGTTCAGCGGAGCATTTCCCTGACCGATAATCTTGGACTCTTCCTCTTCGGCTGTGAGATACTTCACGTCGTTGTTGTCCATGTCAACCTTGGAATCTTTCACCTCACGATAAGGAGTGACGATAAAGCCGAGGTCGTTGATCTTCGCATAGAGACAGAGAGAAGAGATAAGTCCGATGTTAGGACCTTCAGGACTCTCAATCGGGCAAAGACGGCCATAGTGAGTATAGTGAACGTCTCGAACCTCGAATCCGGCACGCTCACGAGACAGACCGCCAGGACCTAAGGCTGAAAGACGGCGCTTGTGGGTAACCTCTGCCAATGGGTTGGTCTGGTCCATGAACTGTGACAATGGGTTGGTACCGAAGAACGAGTTGATAACGCTCGAGATGGTCTTGGCGTTGATCAAGTCGGTCGGTGTGAACACTTCGTTGTCACGAACATTCATACGCTCACGGATGGTGCGGCTCATACGGGCCAAACCGATAGAGAACTGATTGCTCAACTGCTCACCGACAGTACGAACACGACGGTTTGACAAGTGGTCGATATCGTCAACAGTGGCATTTGAGTTGATCAATTGGATGAGATATTTGATAATCTCAATGATATCTTCTTTAGTCAAGACACGAACATCCATATCGGTGTTGAGTCCCAACTTCTTATTGATTCTATAGCGACCTACCTCGCCCAAGTCATAACGCTTGTCGGAGAAGAACAAGTTCTGGATAACCTCACGAGCAGAAGCGTCATCAGCAGGATCGGCATTACGCAACTGACGATAGATGTAGAGGACAGCCTCTTTCTCGGAGTTACTTGGATCCTTGGCAAGGGTGTTGAAGATGATGGCATACTTGTTGGCCACTTCCTCATCCTTATGAAGCAGGATGGTGCTGCAGCCACTATCGAGGATTTCTTCCATATTGTCTTCTGTAATTTCGGTCTCACGATCCATGAGCACCTCATTACGTTCGATGGAAACAACCTCGCCGGTATCCTCATCCACGAAATCCTCATTCCAACTCTTCAGAACACGGGCAGCCAATTTTCTACCGATGGCAGCCTTCAGGTTCTTCTTATTGACCTTCACTTCCTCTGCGAGGTCGAAGATCTGAAGGATATCCTTATCGTTCTCGAAACCGATGGCACGGAGAAGAGTTGTTACAGGCAATTTCTTCTTACGGTCGATGTAAGCATACATCACATTGTTGATGTCTGTAGCAAATTCAATCCATGAGCCCTTGAAAGGAATGATACGTGCAGAATAAAGAACAGTTCCGTTAGCATGCACGCCCTGTCCGAAGAACACGCCCGGAGAACGGTGCAACTGGGAAACTACTACACGCTCAGCACCATTGATCACAAAGGTGCCATTCGCAGTCATATATGGGATGGTGCCAAGGAAGACATCCTGGATAAACGTACCGAAATCCTCATGGTCTGGGTCAGTACAATACAGTTTCATTTTAGCCTTCAAGGGTACGCTATATGTCAGACCGCGCTCAAGACACTCGTCTATAGAATAACGAGGCGGGTCAATATAGTAATCCAAGAACTCAAGAACGAAATTATTACGAGTATCGGTGATAGGGAAGTTCTCAGAGAACACCTTATACAGACCGTCATTCTTGCGTTCCTCAGGCGGAGTATCCAACTGCAAGAAGTCTTTGAAAGACTTTAACTGCACATCGAGGAAATCCGGATATGGATACGGATTCTTTACGCTGGCAAAATTTACTCTATTATCAACAATCTTTGAAGCCATTAATCTTTAAATCTGTTAAGTCTAATTGGCCTAATTAGACGAATTAATCAAATAAGACACAAAAAGGTTAAGACCCTCCTACTGGGAAGATCTTAACCGTATTCAAGTGATAAGTAACTTTCAATTACTTGAGCTCAACCTTAGCACCAGCCTCTTCGATGGCCTTCTTAAGGTTTTCAGCCTCGTCCTTAGACAGACCTTCCTTCAACTTAGAAGGAGCACCGTCTACGAGATCCTTAGCCTCTTTCAAACCAAGGCCACAAGCCTCCTTAACGGCCTTTACAACCTGCAGTTTAGCAGCACCTACCTCAGCGAGAACTACATCGAAAGATGTCTTCTCCTCTGCAGCAGCTGCACCACCAGCAGCAGGACCAGCAGCTACAGCAACAGCTGCAGCAGCAGGCTCGATACCATACTCGTCCTTCAGGACTGTAGCCAACTCATTTACTTCCTTAACTGTCAAATTTACCAATTCTTCAGCAATAGCTTTTACGTCTGCCATTTTATTCTAATTTTTATGTTTTTTAATATTAATATTTGATGACTTTAATATGCAATTGATGCATTACTCAGGACGCTCGCCTAAAGTCTTAAGCACACCGTGAATAGTGTTCGCACCTGACTGGAGAGCTGAAACTACGTTCTTTGCAGGAGACTGCAGCAAAGCAACAATTTCTGCAATAACTTCGTTCTTGCTCTTGAGAGCTGCAAGTTCGTCGAGCTTATCAGCACCTACGAAGAAACCTTCCTCAGCATAAGCACCCTTGAGGGCTGGAATGCCGTCGTTCTTATAGTCCTTCAGCAACTTTGCAGGAACATTGGCTGTCTGACAAAACATAACAGCTGTGTTTCCCTTAAGAGTTCCATAAAGAGGCTCGTAGTCAATCTCTGATTCTTCAAAAGCCTTGTGGAGAAGCTTGTTCTTCACAACGATCATCTTGATCTCGCTCTTGAAGCACTTGCGACGAAGTGCGCTTGTAGCCTCTGCATTCATACCGGTCACGTCTACCAAGTAGAAGTGAGGATATTCCTGCAATTTCTTGCCAAGCTCTACTACGATTGTATCTTTTACTTCTTTCTTCATTTTACAAAACTTTTAGAGTGATTCAACTGATTTAGGATCAATCTTGATACCCTTACTCATAGTGCTAGAAATAAAGATACTCTTGATGTATGTACCTTTAGCAGAAGCAGGCTTCAGCTTGATAACGGTAGCGATGAACTCTTTGGCGTTCTGGTAGATCTGCTCAGGAGTGAACGAAACCTTACCGATGGAGGTATGAATAATACCAGCCTTGTCAACCTTAAAGTCAATCTTACCTTGCTTAACTTCCTTAACTGCCTTAGCAACGTCCATAGTTACAGTACCGCTCTTAGGGTTAGGCATCAAGCCACGAGGACCGAGCACGCGGCCCAAAGGACCGATCTTACCCATACAAGACGGCATCGTGATGATAACATCAACATCTGTCCATCCACCTTTGATCTTTTCGATATACTCGTCAAGACCAACATAATCAGCACCTGCTTCCTTAGCAGCAGCTTCAGCATCAGGTGTACAAAGTGCGAGCACACGAGTGACTTTACCAGTTCCATTAGGCAGTGACACAACGCCACGAACCATCTGATTAGCCTTACGTGGGTCTACACCCAAGCGTACATCGATATCGAGTGAAGCATCAAACTTGGTAGTGGTAATCTCCTTTACCAACTCTGCGGCTTCTTTCAAAGAGTATGCTTTCCCTGCTTCAACCTTATCAGCTACTGATTTTTGATTTTTTGTCAGTTTACTCATTTTCTTAATTGAAGTTATAAAAATTATTCACCAGGGAAGTCCCCTTTTACAGAGATACCCATACTTCTCGCTGTACCAGCAATCAGTCTCATAGCAGACTCTACAGTAAAGCAGTTGAGGTCAGCCATCTTGTCTTCAGCGATTGCCTTTACCTGATCCCAAGTTACAGAAGCAACTTTCTTACGGTTAGGCTCAGCACTACCGCTCTTCACTTTGGCTGCCTCCAAAAGCTGAACAGCTGCAGGAGGGGTCTTGATTACGAAGCTGAATGACTTATCTGTGTAGTATGTGATAACAACAGGAAGAATCTTACCTGCCTTATCCTGGGTACGGGCGTTGAATTCCTTGCAGAATCCCATGATGTTGATACCCTTAGAACCAAGTGCAGGTCCTACTGGTGGTGAAGGATTCGCAGCGCCACCTTTAATCTGTAATTTGATTAATCCAGCAACTTCTTTAGCCATTTCTTTGTTTGTTATAAATTGAATTTAATATAAAAAGAAGTCAGCACACGTAACTATGCTTATTCTTTTTCGACTTGCATAAAACTAAGTTCCAACGGAGTTTTACGTCCGAAGATTTTAACCATCACCTTCAGCTTGTGCTTGTCAGCGTTGACTTCTTCAATCACACCGCTAAAGCCACTGAATGGACCATCGGTCACCTTGACAGTCTCATCAACTGCGTAAGGTACATCAACATCCTCAAGAAGTTCTGAATCATCAGAATTACCAAGAAGACGATTGACTTCAGATTGTCTGACAGGAGTTGGACTACTCAATCCGCCAAGGAAGCCTAAAACATTGGGCATAAAACGCAAGATGCCAGCGATGTCATTGTTCATTTTAGCCTGAACGAGCACGTAACCCGGAAGACTAATCTTCTCTTTGACAACTCTTTTACCATTGCGAAGAACCGCAAACTTCTCCATAGGTATAAGAACCTGTGAAACATGCGAAGCAAGCTTTTCGTTGTGTTTCAATTCAGCCTCGATGTATTCTTTCACCTTAGCTTCCTTGCCACTGACAGCCTTCATCACATACCATTTGTTCACTGTCTCAGTCATTTCCAAAAAACGAATTAATTAGGGTAAACCACTGTCATAAAATTCTTGAACACCCAATCCATAGCGAACACCACGAGTGCAATGACAAGGGAAGCAGATAATACAACCACTGCACTGTGGGTAAGTTCGGCACGAGATGGCCAAGTAGTCTTATGCGCAAGTTCGTCGTAACATGCCTTGCAATAATTTACTATCGATTTAAACATATTATCTTCTTTTTAGCACGGGAAGAGAGGCTCGAACTCCCGACACCTGGTTTTGGAGACCAGTGCTCTACCAACTGAGCTATTCCCGTAAAAAAGTTCCCGCAGCGAACTTGGTTGCGGGAACCTATATATTATTGCAAGTGATTAGTCAGGGATAATC
>JBNMIE010000054.1:0-16239 GCA_050873125.1 Prevotella sp. | reverse complement strand
GATTCCCGATATGGAGCTTTGGTGATGTATTATGATGTCGATCCTGAGTAAATCTTCCTATTGCTCAGCATGTAAATAAAGTGAGGGTCATTCGCCGTTACAACGAATGACCCTCATGCAGTTATGAAAATCTTCTCTTTAGAAATTTATATCCAGTCCCACAGCGAAAACGTTGTTGTTGCGGGTGTAGTCAGACTTGTAGCTGTTGCTAACCTTTGCTGAGAGTTGAACATCTTCTGCTGTATTCTTATGCTGATAGAATGTGTGGAAATATGCCACGTTCAAGTCCATTTTCTTGTTGATGTGATAAACACCACCGATGGCAACGGAATTGGAACTGGTCACAAACGACTTGTCATCCATATATTCGTCGCTCAACCCATAGCTCGTATTCTGCCAACCCGTGCTGACTGTTATCTTTTTATTGATGTCGTACTCAATACCTGCATTGTATTCCAATGTGCCACGGTCAAGTTTTTTGTTGCGGTTGTTGTAGGAAGTGGCGTGAGTGTCGTCAAACCAGTGGAAGCCTACGTTGATGCGCAATGCGTTGATAGGGCTGTAGCCTGCACCGAGTGTCAGATATGCCGGAATATCGCCGGCTATTTCCTTGCCGTCCTCATATTCTCCGATGGCAGACTCTAACTTCGTGTCAAATTGTGCTTTCAGTTGTCCCATGGCACCTTTTACATTGTCATTACTCAGGATCATGTCAGCAGCCTGTTCTGGCACACCGCCTGCGATGTAGGCAGTGCGGAGATTGTCAGCCAGGTTTCCGATACTTGGAGCTTGGTTTACTGCTTTGTTCTTCAGACGCATACGAGTCTTGAACTCATACTTTGCCGAGAAGTTCCAACGGCCGGTCTTGAAGTCCACGCCAATAATAGGAGTGAAACCTATACCGCTCTGATCACAGCTCAGCTCAATATTGGCAGCATCCTGTTTTGTTGGGTCAAGTACTTGGTATAGTGGCATATTGCCCACTTTGATGTTCTCTACATATCCATAATAGTTACAAGTGGCGTAAACGCCACGCACACCGGCATATGCACTGAATTTGTCGCTGAACTTGTAGGCTGTACCCAAGGAAAGGCCGAAGTAATATTGGCGGCCATGCATATAACTTTCATAACTATATTTACCTTCTTTGCCAAAGCGTTGGTCGGAAGAGAAGACAGCTGGAACTCCATACATGCTAGCTACTTGGTCTACAACACCTGCCAATTGGCAAGCACCCATGGCTGTTTCTGCTACAATTTTCTCGAACGAGCCTAAGCCGTTGTCGAATGTGCACTTTCCACCACCACCTGTGAGGGAGAAATTGGCTTGGAAAGACCATTTGTTCTTATTGTATGCATATTGGAAAGAAGGAATTACGGGAGCAATTGCCTTTCCTTTGAACTCACGAGGTGTGATGGGGGCATTTACGTTGTTTGTGAACAATGCATAATCATTCTTGATAGTACGGGTCTGGTAGGCCAATTGCCAGTTGAGGGAGAGGTGGTGTCCCTCTTTAAGGAAAGCCACACCGGCTGGATTATAATAAACACCGTCGATACCAATGGATGCCTCACGGCTCATCATGCGGTTGAACGCAACGTTCTGGTTGGTGTTGGTGAGTAAACCTCCTGCCCACACGGCAGTATTACTACATGCAAAGAGCGCCAAAATGGCGAATTTTAACTTATTCATTCTAAATACTTTGAAAAATTGGTTGCAAAGGTATTTGAATTGTTCTGTTTTTCCTATATAGCACTTAATGATTTAATAGCTATTAACAAATCTTAGAATAATTACCGCACAAAAAAGCCTATTTGTGCAAGAAATGATACCCGTACTTGCACAAATAGGCTAACTGGTGTGCAGAGAAATTGTTCTGTAATTACTCTGTTTTGTTCTGTGTTTCCTTTACGTTGTTCATCTTAGGGTAGGAGATGCGTGTGTGATAGATGGCTTTCAAGCGCTCGATGAGTGTTTGCTTGGCGATGGCGATGTCGCGGAAAGTGATAGGACACTCTGTGAAGAAGCCGTCTGCCACTTGTCCGTCGATGAGTCGGTTGACCAGTTCACTGATGCTTTGTTCAGTGTAAACATGGAGTGAACGGGAAGCCGCCTCCACGGTGTCGGCCATCATCAGGAGAGCCTGCTCACGTGTGAAGGGGTTGGGACCGGGATAGGTGAACAGACTCTTGTCCACAGGTTCGTTTGGATGCTCGTTCACATAGGAGATATAGAAGAACTTTGTCATGCCTTTGCCATGGTGGGTGAGGATGAAGTTCTTGATGACGGTGGGCAGGTTGTATTTCTCCGCAAGTTTCAGCCCTTCAGTCACATGGCTGATGACAATCTGCGCACTCTCTGTATACGACATGTTGTCGTGGGGGTTCACACCAGCTTGGTTTTCTGTGAAGAACACGGGGTTCACCATCTTTCCGATGTCATGATACAAGGCACCGGTACGTACCAAGAGACTCTTCGCTCCAATCTTGTTGGCAATCTCGGCAGCAAGGTTTCCCACCGTGATGGAATGCTGGAAAGTGCCAGGTGCTACCTCGCTCAGGCGGCGTAACAAATCCTTGTTGGTGTCGGACAATTCGATGAGTGTAACAGCGGAGATGAAGCCGAATGTTTTCTCGATCAGATACATCAGTGGATAGGAGAGCAAGAGCAAAATGCCGTTGACCAGGAAATGGTAGTTCATGGTCCAGTCCAGCTGCACCACATCATTGTCTTGCATCAGTTGCAGTGCATAGAAAGTCACCATGCTCGAGATGGTGACAAGGATGGCGGTCTTGAACACTTGGGCACGTTTCGAAAGCTCTCTTAGAGAATAGATGGCCACCAAGCCCGCCACCAATTGCACGATGATAAATTCATACTGGTATCTCACTGCCGCCGCACAGATGAGCACCATCGTCACATGGGAGATGAAAGCTGTACGAGAGTCCATGAACACCCGGATGAAGATAGGTGCCATGGCAAAAGGCAGTATGTAGACACTGAACACATTGTGCTGCATCATCAAGGACACCAGGATAGGGAAGATGGTGATCATCACATAGAGCATGGCGATGCTGCGGGGCTTGTCGAAGTAGTCTTTGCGGAACAAGCCGAGATAGAGCGTGAACAACAATACGAGGATGGCGACGAAGATGGTCTGGCCGATAATCGTCGAGATCTCCTCTTTGGCTGATGCGTCTCGCCGCTGCATCTCCTTCTCATAGGAATTGAGCACCCGGTAGTCATATTCGTCCACGATGTCGCCTCGGTCTATCACCTTCTGTCCGCTCATCACCATACCGCTTGCGATGGGGATGCCACTGAGCATGTCGTTCTTTTCTGTCTCGCTGCGGTCGCGGTCGTACATCAGATTGGGGTCGAGATATTCGTTGAGGTTGCAGCGCTGTAATATCTGCCTTTGTTTGGCGAGCATCTCGTCGGCGAAGATGAGTTCATAAGCGGCCAACAGGGAGTGGATGTGGGTTATCTGTATGCTGGTGGCATTTTTCCCGCTGACCACCCTCACCATGTTGGTGGTGTCTTTGGCGAGTTGCGAATAGTCCGGCGTGTCCATGATGCCCTGTTGGTAGAGCTTGTGCAGTTGTTGCACGATGCGGTGCATGTAGGCTTCTGGCAGACCGGGTATGCCCTCCTTGAAGTCTTCACGGAACTTGTTGATTTCTTTCTGCTCGACTATCGGATTATAATTGTAGTAAGGTTGAAAGGTGCGCAGCATGGAATCTTGCTCCGCCTTGATGGCCTCGTCTGTTTTGTAGATGGGAAAGTCAAACTTGGCGATGAAAGAGCCATACATCCAAGGCTTGCCGATGTCATAGCGTAGCTGTGTTTTTTCGTTCCTCGGAAGAAACCACACGATAATTGTCACGGTGGCGATGATAATGGCCAGTCGTGTGAAGAATTTGCGCCAAAAGGCGTTCCCCGGTCGGTTGATTTTAATCATAAAATGTCTATTATCGTTTTTACCTTGCGAAAATACTAAAATTTTACGCTATTATGCAAAAAAATCACTACTTTTGCAAAAAATAATATCTTATCCACATTATTAATAGGATGGCAGAAAGAAAAGTAAGGGTGCGTTTTGCCCCAAGTCCCACGGGACCTTTACACATTGGCGGAGTGAGAACTGCGCTTTATAACTATCTCTTTGCACGCCAGCATGGCGGCGATTTCGTGTTTAGAATTGAGGATACCGATTCTCATCGTTTTGTTCCGGGAGCCGAAGAATATATCATCGAATCTTTCAAATGGCTCGGCATCAAGTTTGACGAAGGTGTCAGCTTTGGTGGAGAGCACGGCCCTTACCGTCAGAGTGAGCGTCGTGATATCTACAAGAAATATGTCAAGCAGTTGCTTGACGCCGGCAAGGCCTATATCGCTTTCGATACCCCGGAGGAGTTGGAAGCCAAGCGCCAGGAAATCCAGAACTTCCAGTATGACGCCCATACCCGTATGCAGATGCGCAACTCGCTCACCCTTCCCAAGGAAGAGGTGGAACAGCTCATCGCTGACGGTCACCAATATGTGGTGCGCTTCAAGATAGAGCCAGGAGTGGCTGTCCATGTGGACGACTTGATTCGTGGCGATGTGCGCATCATGAGCGACATCCTGGACGACAAGGTGCTTTATAAGAGTGCCGACGAGTTGCCCACCTATCATTTGGCCAACATCGTGGACGACCACTTGATGGAAATCACCCATGTGATCCGTGGTGAGGAATGGTTGCCAAGTGCTCCCCTTCATGTGCTGCTCTACAAAGCGTTCGGATGGGAAGACACCATGCCCCGTTTCGCCCATCTGCCATTGCTCCTCAAACCGGAGGGCAAGGGCAAGTTGTCAAAGCGTGACGGTGACCGTCTGGGCTTCCCCGTGTTCCCGCTTGAATGGCACGACCCCAAGTCTGGAGAAGTTTCTTCGGGCTATCGTGAGAGTGGCTATTTCCCCGAGGCAGTTGTCAACTTCCTCGCCATGTTGGGATGGAACCCTGGCACAGAACAGGAAATCTTCTCCCTCGACGAGTTGGTCGATGCTTTCGACATCAGCAAATGTTCCAAGTCGGGTGCGCGCTTTGACTATCAGAAGGCAGCGTGGTTCAACCATGAGTATATCCTCCGGAAGAGCAACGAGGAAATCGCCCATCTTTTTGCCCCCATTGTGGCAGGCAACGGTGTGGACGAGTCTATGGAACGCATCACCAAGGTGGTGTCGATGATGAAAGACCGTGTCAGCTTTGTCAAGGAACTTTGGGACCTTTGCTCCTTCTTCTTTATCGCTCCGTCAGAGTATGATGCCAAGACAGTGCGCAAGCGCTGGAAAGAGAATTCTGCCCAAGTGATGACCGAACTTGCCGAGGTGCTTGAAGGCATTGACGATTTCAGTGTTGAAGGTCAGGAACCTGTCGTGATGAAATGGGTTGAGGACAAAGGCTATAAACTCGGCGATGTGATGAATGCGTTCCGTCTTGCCCTCGTCGGCATCGGCAAAGGACCGGGTATGTTTGACATCTCCGCATTCCTTGGCAAGGAGGAAACCTTGAAGCGTCTGCGTCGCGCTGTGGAAGTGCTGAAATAATAGTGAACAAAACAATATACATAACAATCTTTTTGCGACGTGTATAATTTAGCGATATACATATACCAACTTGGCGTGATGCTCTACAGCCTCTTCGACAAGAAGGTGAGAAAGATGTTTGTCGGAGAGCGGCGCGCTTTCAAGGTATTGCGCGACAAGGTGGACCCCACAGCGAAATATGTGTGGTTCCATGCCGCTTCTCTCGGTGAATTTGAGCAGGGGCGTCCGTTGATGGAGCACTTGCGCAAACTCCATCCGGAATACAAGATTCTTCTCACATTCTTCTCGCCTTCAGGCTATGAGGTGCGTAAGAACTATGAGGGGGCTGACATCATCTGTTATCTTCCTCTGGACACACCGACCAATGCGTTGCGGTTCCTGCGGACCATACGGCCCTGCATGGCGTTCTTCATCAAGTATGAGTTTTGGTATAACTATCTCCATATATTGAAACATCGTGGAGTGCCCACCTACAGTGTGTCGAGCATTTTCCGCCCCGACCAGATATTCTTCCGCCCCTATGGAAGACAATATGCACGGGTGCTGAAATGCTTTACCCGCTTTTTCGTGCAGAACGAGGAAAGTCGGCAACTCTTGGGAAAAATAGGCATTACGGATGTGGAGATTACGGGGGACACGCGTTTTGACCGGGTGCTGCAAATTGCCGAGCAGGCAAAGCAACTGCCTGTCGTTGAGGCTTTCAAACAACATCGGAATGTGTTTGTGGCGGGTAGCAGTTGGCAACCGGATGAGGATATCTTCATCAAGTTTTTCAACGAGCATCGCGAGTGGAAACTCATCATCGCTCCCCATGTCATTGACGAGGACCATTTGCGACAGATTATGTCCAAACTCCAGCGCAAGGCCGTCCGCTATACGCAAACCTCTATAGAAGAGGCTGCCGAGGCTGACTGTCTGATTATCGATTGTTTCGGCTTGCTCTCCAGCATTTATCACTATGGGGAAGTGGCCTATGTCGGTGGCGGATTTGGAGCGGGTATCCACAATGTCCTTGAGGCAGCTGTGTGGAGTGTGCCGGTCATCTTCGGTCCCAACAACAAGCGCTTTCAGGAAGCTCAGGAACTCTTGGCCGTGAAGGGCGGATTTGAAATCAACGATGAACGGCAGTTCTCCGAGTTGATGACCCGCTTGATGACGGATGAAGACTATCTCCATGAGCACGGCAAGGCTGCCGGCGACTATGTCAAAGGTCGTGCTGGAGCCGCCGGGAAGATTCTCTCTGAAGTCAATTTGTAAGAATGTTTCTTTAGAATATAGCATAGAGGTGCATGTCCATCGTGTGTGGCTGCACCTCTTTATTATTTTTAGTGGAGAGACTTTGCCGGTTGCATGAAAAAGTGTAACTTTGTCATTAGGTTATCAAGAAAAATATAGAATATGGAAAACGAAGTGTTGAAGGCGATACGCCAGCGTAGAAGTTATCGCAAATACGAATCGAAGCAAATCTCCGATGAACAGTTACAGACCGTGCTGGAGGCAGGAACTTGGGCCCCTACAGGCATGGGAAAGCAAGACCCTTATATCGTGGCTGTGCAGAACCCTGCCATCTGCAATGAGTTGCGCAAGATGAATGCCGAGGTGATGGGCACAACTTCCGATCCCTATTATGGTGCGCCCACCATTGTGCTGGTTTTCGCTTCCGCCGATTGGGCAAACAATGTGAAAGACGCAAGTTTGGTGCTTGGCACAATGATGCTCGCCGCCCACAGTGTTGGCTTGGCCTCATGCTGGATCAATCGTGAGGATGCGATGTTCGCGTCTGAACGTGGTAAGCAACTCATGAAAGAATTTGGATTGCCAAAAGGCCTTGTCGGTGTCGGTGCCCTTGCGTTAGGCTATGGCGCTGAAGGCGGAGCACATGCTCCCAAACCGCGTAAGGCTGATTACTATAAGGTGGTGAAGTAAGTTTCGCCACCTTTTCTTTTGCTATGTCTTCTTTTTACACTACCTTTGCAGAAAGAAGAAACAAATATAACAATAGATATAATGGGAAAGATAATTCTGACCGGTGACCGCCCGACCGGCAAACTTCATCTTGGACACTATATAGGTTCGCTCCGTCGCCGTGTCCAATTGCAGAATGAGGGCGATTTCGACCGCATGTTCGTCTTTATGGCTGACGTGCAGGCCTTGACAGACAACGCAGACAATCCAGAGAAAATTCGTCAAAACATCATAGAGGTAGCCCTTGATTACCTCGCTGCCGGTCTCGATCCGGAGAAGTGCACATTGTTCATCCAGAGTCAAATCCCCGAACTGGCAGAGTTGACCACCTACTTGATGAACCTTATCACTGTATCCCGTGTACAGCGTAATCCTACGGTGAAGACGGAAATCAAGATGCGCAATTTTGAGGCGAATATTCCACTTGGTTTCTTCTGTTATCCCGTGAGCCAGGCTGCCGACATCACCCTGTTCAAGGCCACAACGGTGCCGGCTGGTGAGGACCAGGAACCCATGTTGGAGGTGACTCGCGAATTGGTGCGCCGATTCAACCAAACTTACGCACCAGTGCTTGTTGAACCGGAAATCCTGCTCCCCGAGAATGCTACAGCCCGTCGCTTGCCCGGTACGGACGGCAAGGAAAAGATGAGCAAGAGTCTTGGCAACTGCATTTATCTGAGCGATTCGGAAAAAGAGGTGTGGAAGAAGGTGAAGAAGATGTCCAACGGCGAGCCACGTATGAGTATGGATGAGCCTGGCCACTTGGAGGGCAATGCCGTGTTCACCTATCTTGAGGCTTTCAGCTGTGATGACGATTTCGCCAATTATTGGCCGGAGTATAAGAATCTTGACGATTTGAAAGCGCATTATGTTCAGGGTGGTATTGGTGACGGAACTTGCAAGAAATTCCTCAACACCATTATCAACAATATGCTTGAGCCGATGCGTAAACGTCGTGCGGAGTTTGAAAAGGATATTCCTGAGATATACAATATCTTGAAGAAAGGTACCGATCAGGCTCGCGAGGTCGCAGCGCAAACGATGGACGAAGTGCGCAAGGCCATGCGCATCGACTATTTCAATGATGCCGACCTTATCCGTCAGCAAGCAGAACGTTACGCAAGCAAATAATTATTCAATATATAGCAGGTAATCAAGAACTTTTCTTGGTTACCTGTTTTTGTCTTTATCCTAAAGTTTATGCACAATGAAAAAACATTATTTTAAGCTGTTCTGTGTGGGTACAGTTTTGCTGTGCAACACCTTGACTTCTTTTGCGCAAAAGACTACTACCACCCAGCGCCCAACTTCAGCCATGAAGCATGGAAAAGCTTGTCTTTTTGAACAGTATCCACAATTTCCGGGTGGCTCTTCTGCTATGAAGGAATGGGTGAAGAACAACGTCCGCTATCCTTTTGAGGCAAAACAAAAAGGAGTGCAGGGGCGTGTGATGGTGTCTTTCTATGTGGAGACAGATGGCAACTTGTCTGATCTGAAAATAGTGAAAGGTGTTGAACCCTCTTTGGATAAAGAAGCCCTACGGGTTGTGGGCAGCATGCCTCCATGGATTCCTGGCAGTCGGTCGGGTAAGGTCGAAAGAATGAAATACTACATACCTGTGGTTTTTCAGTTGGATAGTTCTGTAGCGAACGAAGATGAAGTGTATACGACAGCAGATGTGATGCCACAGTTCCCTGGTGGCAATTCGGCGCTGGTGGATTGGCTTAAAAACAACGTCCGCTATCCGGCACAAGCCTTGGAAGAGCATTTGCAGGGATGCGTTGTCGTATGCTTTATAATAGAAAAGGACGGCTCTGTAACCAATGTTCATACCTATAAAAATTATGCCCCTTCTTTAGAAAAAGAGGCGGTGCGTGTTGTGAAGTCCATGCCGAACTGGATTCCAGGGCGTAATAAAGGGCAGAAAGTTCGGGTGAAATACAATATTCCTATTATGTTTCGTAATCGCTGATAAAAAGGAGTTAGATGTATCAATATCAGTAGCTTACACGCTGATATGGGGTATGCTCTCTAATATAGGAAACGACAATTTGAACTGATTTAAGGAGAATATACTTAATGTTTCTCTAAAATCTGTCATTTTGCCACCACTGCTCATATTTAGCTAATAGTAAGGTGGTTATGGGTGGCAAATGCAGGGTGGCAGATTGAGTGTCTGTCACCCTGCATTGTACTTGCCTAAATGTTTTTTTTGCATCCTTGAAGGGAAGTTCAGAATGTGAAATAGACCTTGAACTTTTTGTTCAAGGCGGTGGAACAGTTTGTTCAGCACGGTAAATGAATGGTGGAAAGGCGGTGTTGACCTCCTGAGAGGCGGTGACAGATGGTGGCAGACGGTGGCAGATGGAAATGATATCTGTTACCGATAAAATATTGAAATACAATAAGATATGATGTGGGTGGCAGATGTTGCAAAAAAAGAAGAAAAATGTAAAAAGAAGCAACATCATTGAATAAAAACAAAGCGTCCGTATTTCCCAAGATGGAAATACGGACGCTCTATTTTATGATAATGTAGTGAATGCTAATTACAAGTTAGGATTCATTTCCTTCCATTCTGCAACAGGAGGAACGATGCCAAGCTCAACAATCTCGTCACGCATCTTGCAGAGGTGCTCGTATGACTTGTTAAGGTCTGCGAGTTCTTCTGCAGTACCTGTAGGCTCAACGAAGTGAACACCAGTCTTGTCGATAGTTGTAGGCATAGCCATCATCACGTTCTTGAAGCCGAGCTTGTCGTGGTTTACGTAGCAACCTGCAGGGAGAGTGAACTTCTCACCGCCCATAGCAGCCTCAATCATCTTCACAGCGTTGTAGGCAGGGCTCTGGAAAGAGCTGCGGCCACGGAGCTTGATGATGTTTGAACCACCCTGAACAGTGTGATGCTTGATCTCTTCCCAACGCTCAGCTGAAAGACCCATTTCTGACAATGGCTTTCCGTCAACTTTCACCTGAGAAGCAAATACTGCCATCTGCTCACCATGACCACCATAAGTGTGTGCGCCTGTCACCTTGTCCTGCTGTACGCCGAATTCAAGGGCGAGAGCCTGCTGCAGGCGAGTAGAGTCGAGAGCGGCGAGTGAAGTCAACTGGTTAGGCTTCAAACCTGAGTGGATGAGAGCTGTCAATGCGGTAACGTCAGCGGGGTTGAAGATGACAACCACATGGTTGACGTCAGGGCAATATTTCTTGATGTTGTCACCAAACTCAGCGGCAATCTTGCAGTTGCCTTTCAGCAAGTCCTCACGAGTCATGCCCTCCTTACGTGGAGCACCACCTGAAGAGATGATGTATTTGGCACCAGTGAAAGCCTCTTTCGGGTCAACTGTATAAGTTACGTTTACGCCAGGGAAAGCGCACTGCTGAATTTCATCAAAAACACCATGAACACCTGGCTCATAGATATCGTACAGACAAATGTTAGGAGTAAGGCCGAGCATCAATGCGCTCTGAACCATGTTGGAACCAATCATACCGCCGGCACCGACGATAGTCAGTTTTTCGTTAGTTAAGAATTTCATAACTGCTGTATATTTTAAAAGTTTTACTATGTCGTTTTAAGACAATGGCAAAGTTACGAAAAAATCTATTATCTGATGCGTTTATTCTTGATTTAATTTGTTATTTAATCTGAAATGTCATTTGTTTGCAATGTGTGTTTTGCATTTTATTTTGCTGTGTCATAATAAATGTATATCTTAGCACTGTCTTATTTATAATAATGTATGGAAAACGAAATAAACAATAGATTGGCGCTTTTGCGCGAATTGATGCGGCAAGAGCATTTGTCCGCATTCATATTCCCCAGTACGGATCCTCACAATGGAGAATATGTGCCGGAACATTGGGAGGGCAGAAAATGGATTTCTGGATTCGACGGCTCGGCAGGCACGGCGGTCGTGACCTTGGACAAGGCTGCCTTATGGACCGATTCCCGCTATTTCTTGGCTGCGGAAGAGCAGTTGGCAGGAACGGAATACACACTGATGAAGGAGCGTGTCCCCGGCACACCGTCTATCAGCGACTGGTTGGGAATGGTCTTGGCACAGTATGATAGTCCGGAGGTGGGGATTGACGGTTCTGTCTGTTGCTTTACGGAAGTCGAACAGTTGCGGGCTGAATTGAAAAATGAAGGAGGCATCACGCTCCGTACCAACATTGATCCTTTGCAGACTATCTGGAAAAATCGTCCGTCGCTTCCGCAGAATCCGATAGAAATACAGCCTTTGCAATATGCAGGTGAACGTTGCTCGGATAAAATCAATCGGTTGAGAGAGCGACTGTCGGGAATGCATGCTTGCGGCACAATAGTCTCTGCCCTCGACGACATTGCCTGGCTCTTGAATCTGCGTGGATCCGATGTACATTGCAATCCCGTTTTTGTGTCCTATCTGATAGTCACGTCTAAAAATGCCACCTTGTTTGTCGAAAAGTCAAAACTCTCGCAGGCGGTCATCGGTTATCTCGCAGAAGAAGGGGTGAAGGTGGATGATTATGAAAACGTGGGCAAAGCCTTGCAGTCCTCCTATAAGGAATACAACATTTTGCTCGACCCCAACCAGTTGAACTATACTTTATATAAAAAGGTGCAAGGTCCCGTAATCGTGAATGGGGTTTGTCCGGTGGCTGAAATGAAGGCGGTCAAGAATGATGCCGAAATCGCAGGATTCAAGAATGCCATGCTCCGTGACGGCGTGGCCTTGGTGAAATTCTTGCGTTGGCTGAACCCCGCGGTCAATAAGGGCGGACAGACGGAAATCTCTGTGGACCAGAAACTGACCTCTCTCCGGGCGGAGCAACCCTTGTTCAGAGGCGTGTCGTTTGATACCATTGTCGGCTACCAGACTCATGGGGCGATTGTGCATTATGAGGCAACGCCGGCGACAGACGCCGTTCTCAAACCCGAAGGATTTGTACTGATAGATTCCGGTGCGCAATATCAAGATGGTACGACAGACATTACCCGGACAATACCTTTGGGCCCCATTACGGAAGAACAGCGCCGCATCTACACCTTGGTGCTAAAAGGGCACATTAAACTGGAAATGCTGAAATTCCCTTACGGCGCTTCCGGAACCCAGTTGGACGCTGTCGCCCGCATGGATATGTGGCGGGAAGGACTGAACTTCCTCCATGGAACAGGCCATGGGGTGGGGTCGTATTTGAATGTGCACGAGGGCCCTCATCAGATTCGGATGGAGTGGAAACCGGCCCCTTTGCTTCCCGGCATGACCGTCACCGACGAGCCTGGACTATACTTGAATGGAAAATTCGGAGTGAGAATTGAAAACACCCTGTTGATAAAATCCTACAAGGAAACCGACTTCGGCAGGTTCCTTCAGTTTGAGCCTCTGACCATTTGCCCGATTGATACAGAGCCTATCATCTCGGACATGCTCTCTGATGAAGAGTTGGCATGGCTGAACGGCTACCATCGTTGGGTGAAAGCCCAATTGATGCCGCTTCTCGATGATGCTGATGACAGAAAGTGGTTGGAGGAGCATACCCAGCCCATGAGTCGGTAAAAACTCTCAAGGAAGCCCCGATTGAAGGCCTATAGTGCATAAAATCAGCTAAATGTTTGGTAGTTTGATAAATAAGCAGTAATTTTGCACCCGCAAATCGTGGCGCCTTGTCACGAAGCACATATGTTTAACAATTAAAACTAAAGAACAAAAAATGATTATCGTACCAGTTAAGGATGGTGAGAACATCGAGAGAGCTCTCAAGAAGTTTAAGAGAAAATTCGAAAAGACAGGTGTAGTGAAAGAACTTCGCGCACGTCAGCAATTCGATAAACCCTCTGTTCTTAAGAGACTTAAGATGGAGCACGCTGTCTATGTACAGAAACTCAGAGCTCAGGAAGACTAAAAAAGTTTCTGAAAAGTTTGGTAGATTGAATATTATTCCGTAAATTCGTTGCCGAAATCAATAAGAGCAATGAGTGCGAGATGATAACAAGGTTCTTGGACTATCTGAGGTTCGAACGCGGTCGTTCTTCTCTGACCATAGAGAATTACAAGCGTGACTTGGAATCCTTCCAGAGATTCTTCCAAGGACTTGATGAACATCTTACTTGGAGTTCCGTTGATTCGGACATCATCCGCGATTGGATGGGGAGTATGATGGATAAGGGTGATTCCTCAACTTCTATCAATAGGAGATTGAGTGCGCTTAGATCCTTTTATCGCTACGCCTTGAGTCGTGAATTGGTTCAAAAAGATCCTGCTTACGATGTGAAAGGGCCAAAGAAAGAAAAGGCACTTCCTTGTTTCGTCAAGGAAAAGCAAATGGATAATTTGCTGGATGGATTGCCGTGGAGTAAGACTTTTGATAGTATACGCAATCGAACGATACTGTTGACTTTCTATGAAACGGGTATGCGCCTTTCCGAACTGAAGAATTTGACAGATGCTGACATCAATGCTTCTGAACGGGTTCTGAAAGTTAAAGGAAAAAGAAACAAGCAACGGGTTATCCCTTACGGCGAAGATTTGCATGCGGCGTTTTCCGACTATATGACCTGTCGGGACCAGCAAGTAGAGCGTCTGTCTGATAAATTCTTCGTAACGAAGAAAGGATTGGACATGACGCAAGCGCAAATCCGATATGCGGTAGAGAAAAACTTGAGACTGGTAAGTTCTCAGAAAAAGATTTCTCCGCATGTGCTCCGTCATACGTTTGCCACTGCCATGTTGAACCATGGGGCAGATTTGGAAAGTGTGAAACGACTGCTGGGACATGAAAGTCTGACGACCACGGAGATATATACTCATGTGTCGTTTGAGCAGTTGAAGAATGAATACAAAACGGCCCATCCCCGGGCTTAACCCTTAAAAATCGGAGGTAACTATGGAAATTAAGATTCAGTCGATCCATTTCGACGCTACCGAGAAACTTCAGGCATTCGTTGAAAAGAAAGCCGAAAAACTGGAAAAAACTTACGAAGACATTCAGAAAGTAGAGGTGCAGTTAAAGGTCGTCAAGCCTGCCACATCTTTAAATAAGGAAGCAAGCATAACGGTAACAGTGCCGGGAAGCAAGCTTTTCGTTGAAAAGACATGCGACACATTCGAGGAAAGTGTTGACTTGTGTGTGGACTCCATGAAGGTGCAGTTGACGAAGTTCAAGGAAAAACAAAGAAATAAATAAAAAAATCGCCGAAAAATTTGTGCGATAAAAAAATAATGCGTATCTTTGCAGCCGTTTTCAGACACGTCCTAAAAACAGCTGTTAACGGCTGCAAGGATTTGCCTCTTTAGCTCAGTTGGCCAGAGCACGTGATTTGTAATCTCGGGGTCGTTGGTTCGAATCCGACAAGAGGCTCAAGTTTGAAAAGGGTGGTTACCAGAGTGGCCAAATGGGGCAGACTGTAAATCTGCTGGCTATGCCTTCGGTGGTTCGAATCCATCACCACCCACTTTAATTTTTGCGGAAATAGCTCAGTTGATAGAGCACTAGCCTTCCAAGCTGGGGGTCGCGGGTTTGAGCCCCGTTTTCCGCTCCAATTTTTGCTGTAATAGCTCAGTGGTAGAGCACTTCCTTGGTAAGGAAGAGGTCCTGAGTTCAACTCTCAGTTACAGCTCCAATATCAAACAAGATTATTCATTAAATAAATAAACAAGAAAAGCTATGGCTAAAGAGACATTCGTGCGTACCAAACCACACGTTAACATTGGTACAATTGGTCACGTAGACCACGGTAAGACTACTCTGACAGCTGCCATTTCAAAGGTTCTTCATGAGAAGGGATTTGGCTCTGAGGATATTAAGTCTTTCGATCAGATCGACAACGCTCCTGAGGAGAAAGAGCGTGGTATTACTATTAACACCGCTCACATTGAGTATGAGACAGCTAATCGTCACTATGCACACGTAGACTGCCCTGGACACGCTGACTATGTCAAGAACATGGTTACTGGTGCCGCTCAGATGGATGGTGCTATCTTGGTTGTAGCAGCTACTGATGGTCCTATGCCTCAGACACGTGAGCACGTGCTTCTCGCTCGTCAGGTAAACGTACCTCGCCTCGTTGTATTCTTGAACAAGTGCGATATGGTTGACGATGAGGAGATGCTTGAGCTCGTTGAGATGGAAATGCGTGAGCTCCTCGATCAGTATGACTATGATGGTGACAACACACCTATCATCCGCGGTTCTGCACTCGGTGCTTTGAACGGTGTTGAGAAGTGGGTTGACTCTGTTATGCAGCTGATGGACGCTGTTGACAACTGGATTCCACTGCCTCCACGTGACTTGGATAAGCCATTCTTGATGCCTGTTGAGGATGTATTCTCTATCACTGGTCGTGGTACTGTTGCTACAGGTCGTATCGAAACTGGTAAGGTTAAGGTTGGTGACGAGGTTGAGCTCCTTGGTCTCGGTGAGGACAAGAAGTGTGTCGTAACTGGCGTTGAGATGTTCCGTAAGATCCTCGATGAGGGTGAGGCTGGTGATAACGTAGGTCTTCTCCTCCGTGGTATCGACAAGAAGGAAATCAAGCGTGGTATGGTACTTTGCCATCCTGGACAGATCAAACCTTACAAGAAATTCAAGGCTTCTATCTATGTATTGAAGAAGGAAGAGGGTGGTCGTCATACTCCATTCGGTAACAAGTATCGTCCTCAGTTCTATCTCCGTACTATGGACTGTACAGGTGAGATC
>JBNMIE010000053.1:0-16576 GCA_050873125.1 Prevotella sp. | reverse complement strand
CACAGCGCATCATCTCCAACGGTCCTGTCCGCTCGGTGGTCGAGGTGCTCGACGACCAGTGGGAGGCTGATCCCGCCAAAGAGCCTATCGACGTGAAACTGCGCTACACCATCTGGGCAGGACACCGCGATGTGGATGTGGACGCCTTCTTCCGCCAGAATGTGAACGGCTATAAGTTCTCCACCGGTGTCATCCGTGTGAAAGGTTCCACAGAATTCAACGACCACAAGGGTCTGCGTGGATGCTGGGGAAGCGATTGGGCGGTGGCTGAGAAAGACTCTGCCGGACACAAGCGCGAGACTGTAGGCTTGGGCATCTACATTCCAAAGCCCTACCTGCTCGAGGAGATTCCGACAACTGCAGACGAACTGCCGTTCGTCATCGGAACCACAGGCAACCATCTGCGCTATCACATCACCTTCTGCAGCGACAACGAAGACTTCGGCTACCACTCTTCCAAAGACTGGTTCGACGCCATGAAGAATTGGCGCAAGGAAGTGGACACACCTGTAGAGGTGAATGTAGTGAAATAATCAAGGATACATCACTTAACAAAAAGTGCAGCCTACAATGACGTAGGTTGCACTTTTTTGTTGTTTATCAAATAATGAATATAATCAGAACGACACCTTCAAGCCTCCCATGGCGGTAAAGCCCGGCATATCATATCCACGATTGATGACATAGTGGGTGTCCGTGATGTTGTCGAGTGTGGCGAACACCTGCAGCCATGCTGTCGGATGATAAGCCGCTTTCAGATTCCACAGCACATATTTCTCATGCGCCATGTCATCCGAGACATAGAGCGAGCCGACACTTTTCAGTTCCGTGGTCAACGTCAACTGAGGCACCACCTGCCAGTCAGCCCCCACAAACACGAGATTCTTTGGAGCGCCTGTCAGACGGTCAAGCGATGTGTGGAGATAGCTGTAGGAAGCGCGGAGAGTAAGGGGATCAACGGGATGGGAACGGAACGAGAGTTCCACACCCTTGTTGATGAAACTACCGGTGTTCTGGTTCTTGCGGTCCACCACTTGAATCATGTTGCTGCCCTCAATGAAATAGGTGGTCAGCTCGGCAGTAAGATAACGGGAGAACGACTTGCCGACACTGATTTCATAGTTCATCATGCGCTCAGGGTCAAGATCGGGGTTGGCCATCTGATAGAGATACATATCCTTGAACGACGGATTGCGATAGCCCTTGGCCATCGACGCCTTTATGGTCCAGCCTTCAGCAGGGTGCACAACAAAGCCCACTTGAGGTATCCACTGCGTGCCAAAGCGATTGCTGTTGGCGATGCGCAGACCGCCATTGACCACCAGCACATCATGGAAAAGCCGTTGGGCAACAGTCACATAGGGAGAATACTCCGTCACACTCTTCCGGGAGATGGTGCTCTTGGAACCTTCCGTGTGCGCCTTTCCACCAGACACGGGTATCTTTCCGGTATAGTTGTCAAAGTCGAAGCCCACTGTCGACATCATTCCCCGCCAAGGTCGGAAACTCTGGTAAGCGAGTATGCCAAAGCGGTCGTCAAGACTATGGAAGTGGCGTGGGTCGTCTATAAAATGATTGCCATAGCTGTAATAGACACGCACACAGCCATTGGTCTGCCCATAAGTGTCACTCAGCATGAGCGAACTTTCTCCCCGAGTGACATTCTGATGATAGATGTCTGTGGACTCCGGTTGGCTGAGACGGGCATAGACAGGGTCGTTGCCAATGAAATTGACAAGAGAATAATCTGCGGAAAGCGTCCAATGGCGGGAGAAATCATAGCCCAACTTGGCATAGGCACTCTTCTGTTTGAAGTCGAAGTGGTCCTGTGTGCCGTCTGTCCGGTCGTAGCCAAGAGACACGAGGGAAGAAAACTTCCCTTGCCGAACCATATTCGAGACAGACGTCTGCCATGTGTTGTAGGAACCATATTGGGAAGCGAGCGTGGTATGTACGCCATTCTGTTGCGCCCGCTTGGTGATGACATTGATCACACCGCCCATGGCATTGGAGCCGTAAAGAACAGAACCGGGACCACGAAGCACCTCCACATGGTCGACATACTCCGTCTCGTAAAAGTCGGCAATATGGTGGGAGTAGATGCCGGAGAACTGCGGCTGACCGTCGACCATCATCAAGATGGAGCCGGTATCGCCACCACCGACACCCCTCAAATTGATGCCACCACTGCCGCCCTTACTCACGCCGAAACCAAAAACGTTTCGTTCTGTGACAAAAAGGCTGGGTATCTCAGCAGACAGGGCGGAGAGCAATTGGGTCTTGCCTGTTCCCTCCAGCTGCTTGCTGTCCACAATGCTCACCGAGTAGGGCAACAGATTGCGGCTTGTCGCATGATTGCTGCCTGTCACTACCACCTCTTCAAGCTTTTTCTCGTCCAATGTTTGGGCAATGATATTCCCTGCTTGCCCCACTGAGAGGAGAAGGCAAGCCATTGTCTTTGCATTAAATATCATAGGAAAATAAAAGTCTATCAATAATTCTCATTCCCCGTATAGACACATTCATCTATACGAGGAATGAGATACAATACCATTGCTTATTTCACCATTATCAACTTATACTTCTTGCTACCCAATCCTATCTTCTCGGCATAGTCAGTGATATAAGTTCCATGCTGCCGGTTGATGCGCTCGATAAGGGGCTTCTCATCATCGCCGGGCTTGCCCTTATGAGTGAACACAAGGTCGAGGCAAGCCTGGTCGAGCGCCACAGGATCGGTGGAGGCGAGTATGCCCATGTCCTTGAGCTTCGGATCGGCAGGATGGCTGTCACAGTCGCAGTCCACGCTCATGTTGTTCATCACGTTGATATAGATGATGTTCTTGCCGAAATAGTTGGCCACACCCTGTGCGGCTGCCGCCATGCTCTCAAGGAAATCGTCCTGCTTGGGCAGGTTGTTCCACAACTCCGAGGGCTTGTCTGTCTTGCCTGCGGTATGGATATAGGCCTTGCCTGCGGAAGACGCCACACCGATAGACTGGTTTTTCAGCACACCACCGAAACCTCCCATGGCATGTCCCTTGAAGTGGGCCAGATTGATCATAAAGTCGTAATTGGCGAGGTGGTCGCCCACGATGTCATATTTCAAGTGCTTCTTGTCCTTTACGGGAATGCGCATCTGACCATACTCATCCATCAAGTCAAAAGCGGCTATCGAATCATAGCCGTGAGCATGGATGGTCTCCCAATGCTTGCCCACATCCTGACGGCTGCCACCATATGCGGTGCAACACTCCACGAGGGTGCCATTGACCTCATCCACGAGATTGCGGATAAGCGTCGGTTTGAGATAATTGTTGCCTCCCATCTCGCCGGAACTGATTTTGATGGCCACATGACCATGGGCTGGCACACCCAACGCCTTGTAGATACGCACTAAAGATTCTGGAGTGATTTCCTTTGTCATAAAGACCTTGGATTGCGCCATGAGCATTGTTGAACAGAACAAAGCCACAGCCATAATTGCAAATTTCTTCATATTACCTTAGTATTATTGTGTTTACAAAAAATGCGGTAGCAACCTCCATCTTCACGATTTGGAGTTTGCTACCGCAAAAATATAAACAATCTCACAATTCTACAACACTTTGTGTCACATTTCTGTAATATTGGTAATAGAAAAAGTAATCTGTCCTTTCAGACAAGACATTCCTTAGCGGTCGAGGACAATGGTCATAAACCAGTCGCGCAACACGCCGGCATATTGGGCTTGGGAATCGCTCACAAGAACCAACACCCGCCGCCCGTCCTTCAGAGTGGGACCGAGGCACATGCCCTCATAGTTGGCGATGTTGTGGTTGAAAAGCCCCAACCGGGTGGTCCAAGCTTTGAGCAGTGTCTTGTCGAGCGGTTTCACATCCTGCGGCATCGGTTGGTCTGGCGCCACCTGGACATGGGCATCCTCTGGATGGACTGTATACAACTTGCACTGGACGAAAGCGCCCAATTTGATTTTGGGCACAAAGAACTCCCGCTCGAGCACCAACAAGCGGCCGTCGTCCAAGGCACACAATTCACTCACGCCCATGGCATAGTTGGAAGCCTCACGACGGGCAACAGGCGCATCCATCACATAAGCCCACTGCCCCACCTCGCGCAGGCTGTCGTCAAAAGCCTGAAGACGCAACCGGTTGGCAACGCCATTGGTCGCCGTGGCTTGAGCACCATCCATGGGGAGCGTACTTTCTGTTACAGTCCAATAATGATGAGTCACCGCATTGTAAGTCAACGACTCATAACCATAGTTCGACGCACTCTTGCGCATCAGGTCGGAAAGGGGAAGTCTACGGCCGGTGAGCGTTCCGTCAGGCATATATTCCCTTATTTCGTTGTCCGTCTCTCCCGACATCCATATACGCTCCGAGTAGGGATTGTAGGCTATGCCCTCCCCGTCACGCGAAGCCAAGGCCGACGGATGGAAGTCGCCACGGCGCACACTGGTGAGCTGACCCGAAACAGAATCCACCTTTATATAGAAGGTATAGAATCCATCCTTGGGCGATTTGTCGTCGACCACCACATAAGTGCTGTCGCCCAACCAGGCAATGCCGCTATAGTTTCCGGCAGGCACTGTCTGCGGAAACGAGCGAGCCTCCTGTCCGGCACTCGTCATGCACGTCAGGAGGCTCCATATCATTAAGACAATGTGTCTGCCCATTTAGTCCTCTTTTTCGGGTTCTGGTTTGTGGTCTTCCAAGAACTGGAGCAGCATCTGCAGCGCCTTGCTTGTCGCGATGGCGAGGTTGATGTCCCGGCCATAGTCTTCCTCAAGCTTCAGTGTCACCACTTCGTCTGCACTACCGCAAGCAATCCAGATGGTGCCAACGGGAATTTCCTTCGTACCGCCAGTTGGTCCGGCAGTTCCTGTGGAAGCCACTGCATAGTCCACACCCAATGTCTTGATGGCGCCTTTCACCATGGCCACAGCCACTTCCTCGCAAACGGCAGTCTTCTCCTCGAGCAACTGATGGTCTACGCCGAGCAAGTTTTCCTTCACCTCATTGGTGTAGGAAACGATGCCGCCCTTGAAATAGCTCGAAGCACCGGGAGTGGCGATGATGGCCTCAGCGATGCGTCCGCCTGTACAGCTCTCCGCTGTACCGATTGTCTTGCCTGTATCATAAAGACTTTGTGCTATCTCTCTGCTTAATACTTTCTTTTCAAATTCCATATTTGTATTTGTCTGTTGTGTTATTGAAATGTCACTTTGCTGAACGCGGGCTTGTCTATCGAGCAGAAGTCCTTGTCCTTATATTTATAGGTACCCACAATGCCAATCATGGCAGCGTTGTCTGTGGTATAACTGAACTTCGGTATGTAGATGGTCCAGCCATATTTCTTGGCGTGCTCCTTGAAGGCGTTGCGCAGCCCGTTGTTGGCCGACACGCCTCCAGCCACAGCCACATGCTTAATGCCGGTCTGCTTCACCGCCATGCGCAACTTCTTCATCAGAATGTCGACAATGGTGTATTCCAGACTGGCGGCAAGGTCTTCCTTGTGATGCTCCACAAAGTCGGGATCCTCTGCCACCCATTTTCTCAAGCTATAGAGGAATGAGGTTTTCAGTCCACTGAAACTGTAGTCCATGCCGGGAATGTGTGGCTCGGCAAACTGATAAGCCTTAGGATTGCCCTGGCGGGCGAGTTTGTCGATGATAGGGCCGCCAGGATAGCCGAGTCCCATCACCTTGCTGCACTTGTCTATGGCCTCACCCGCAGCGTCGTCGATGGTCTGTCCGAGCACCTGCATGTCATTATAGGCATTCACCTTCACAATCTGAGAGTTGCCTCCGCTGACCAACAAGCAAATGAACGGGAAGGGAGGCTGCGAGTGGTCGTCTTCATTGTCACGAATGAAATGCGCCATCACATGACCTTGAAGATGGTTCACGTCGATGAGCGGAATGTTGAGCGACCGGGCGAAACCCTTGGCAAAGCTCACTCCCACAAGCAATGATCCCATCAGTCCGGGACCACGGGTGAACGCCACCGCAGAGAGTTGGTCTTTGGTGATGCCTGCACGCTTGATGGCTTGGTCTACCACAGGCACCACATTCTGTTGATGAGCTCTGGAAGCCAGTTCGGGCACCACACCTCCATAGGCACGGTGCACATCCTGCGAGGCAGTGACGTTGCTCAGCAGCACACCATTATGGAGCACTGCGGCAGAAGTGTCGTCACAACTGCTCTCTATTCCTAAAATATAAATATCGTCCATGATGCGTTTCTCTTCTTATTCTGTCAGAATCTCTACTCCATGTTCAGTCATCACATAGGTATGCTCCCACTGTGCGCTGGGCAGTCCGTCACTTGTGATGATCTCCCATTCATACTTGTCGTCGGCATTGAGATAAACATGCCAATCGCCACCCATGTTGATCATCGGCTCAATCGTAAAGACCATGCCGGGAACCAAGAGCATGCCCGTTCCCTTGTGACCATAGTGCACCACATCGGGTTTCTCGTGGAATTTCAGTCCCACACCATGTCCGCAGAGATCGCGCACCACACCATAGCCATATTTCTCGGCGTGTTTCTGAATGGCGTGTCCAATGTCGCCGACAAAGCTGTAAGGCTTGGCAGCCTCGGCACCGATATCCATACATTCCTTGGTCACTCTGACAAGTTGTTCCACCTGTGGGTCCACCTTGCCAATCATGAACATGCGGGAAGCGTCTGCATAATAGCCATCAAGGATGGTGGTAAAGTCCACATTGATGATGTCGCCTTCCTCGAGCACGTCCTCCTCTTTGGGGATACCATGGCAGACAACATCGTTGATGCTTGTGCAGACACTCTTGGGGAAGCCCTCATAGTTGAGGCATGCAGGAGTGGCACCGTGAGAGGTGCAATAGTCGTAGCATATCTTATCGATTTCGAGGGTATTCATACCGGCATGAATCTGCTTGGCGACCTCGTCAAGCACACCTGTATTCACCACGCCACTGCGGCGTATTCCCTCAATCTGTTCTGGAGTTTTAATCAAATCACGTGACGGCACTTCCTTGCCTTTGCTCTCCCAATACATCACCTTCTTGTCCAGTTCGGTGAGTTCCTGACCCGGCAGAGCATGCCATGTTTTTTTCTTGAGTCTCATTTCTGTAAGAATTTTCAACTGCAAAGGTAGTGCAAATCGAAGACAATACAAAATAAAAGGCAATTGTTTTGATTTTTATTTTTATTGTTGAGATAAAGCCAACCTTCTTTAATGAGCTTGTCTCATCCACCATCAACGGCCGAATGAAACGCGTTCGGCACAAGATCCTGAACTTTGAACTGATGGTTCAACGCGGAGGAACAAATGGTTCGGACGGCAGATACAGTTCCGAACACATGCCCTATCATTAAAATATAACAGATTTCAAAGGTGGCAGATGCTTTATCTGTCACCAACCCTCTACCACACACAACATTCTGATTTTCAATTAGAAGAAATAGAAGGTGGCAAAATGACAAGTCGAGAGAAAAAATTTCTCCATTTTCCTTGGAGGGTTCAGAAACACTATCTATTTATCCTTGCCAAACAAAAAAAGTCCTTGTCTCTCAAGGAACAAGAGACAAGGACTTATCGGAATCTTATTTTTTACTTTAAAATGAATAGGAGAAGCCCATGGAGAGATACTCCTTGAACTGCCAATAGCCGTGATGGACGTCGCGGCGGGTTCCATCGTCGAAACGGGGATAGATGAAGAGGTTGGACGTGATGTAGCGGTTGAAGGTGAAGGTGAAGGTGTTCTCCCACTCCAACTCAGAACGCTCATAGGTGGTGTAACCATAGAGACGGGTTTTCCATTTCAAGTTGTCGAGCAACTGCCACGTCAGGTCTACCGTAAACTCCGAACCATAGTCGTTCAGCGTGTGCTTACCCTCTTCCAGTCCATAGCGTGTGGCCAGCGCCTTGCGCTCCACGAACTTGAAGTTGTAGGCCAACGGGGCGAGGTGGGCATTACCCCTCAATCGTCCTTTCAGCCAATTGACGTTGTAGTCCATACCGATAGACAGGTTGGAAACCAAAGGCGAGAGAAAGGCGGAATAGACACGAGGGTCGTTGCTGCGGTAGCCCTTGGCAAACTGGGTGTTGACGATCCACTGGATGGTGTAATACCAATGCTTGGTGGCTTGCAGACCGAGTTTGCCGGTATAGCGAAGCAAGTCTTCCGAGGTCTTGATGGTGTGAAGCGAGTCGCTGCGGGAGTTTTGGAAGCCGAGCTTCATCTCGAGCTTGTTGTCCCACTTGACCCCTTGCTTTGTGTTGTAATTGGCTTGAAGGGTGACATTTCCGACCATCGAATAATTGCTCTCGCCACCACGGTACCAGTTGCCCGACACGCAGTTTTGCATCAGTTGCAGATAATAGTCGCCCGAGACGCGCCAGAAATTAGGCCGCTTCACGAGCACACTGACCTGCGACACGTTCGGCTCAAGCGGCGTGGGTGCCACCTTGTCCACCAAGTCCACCTTATGGCGCACCGGAGCCTCTACCTCTTTGGTGGGCGCTCCGTAAGACAACAGCCTCGACTCGTTGTTGCGCACCAAGTCGGGGCGCGTCAGATAGACATGAAGCAGCGTGGAGTCGATAGCGGCACCGAGCAAATCGTCGGAGAATTTCGACTCCGGTTTCAGTCGGAGCGCATCAGCGGCAATGTGATGGTAAAACGTGAGCGGACCGAAGAGTTGCGCCATGCGGTTGTCATCCAACGGTTTGCAGACACTGTCCACCCCAAGCGAGTCGATTCTTGCCTGAAAGGCAGAGAGCGAGTCGGCATAGTGTTCCACCCATGCCGCATCCTTCTTCATGTGCTGTCCCTTGTCATGATGATAGCGCGGTTGAGCGCCAAGCGAAACGCAAAAAAACACGCAGCCTAATAATATATAAAGTCTGTTGATTCTCATTTCTATTTTCTTTGCGACTGCAAAGGTAGTGCAAATCGAAGACAATACAAAACTAAAAGACAAATTGTTTGGCTTTTCACTTTTTATATTGCAGAGATGCCGACTATCTTATCCAACAGAAGCGCAAATGAGTGGAGCAAGAAACAAAAATCGAGTATTATGTTTGTGGATGTCATAAAAATGTAGTAATTTTGCCACTTGAATTGTGTGCGCCCCGTTGGGCACACCAGACAACAAAAAATTGATCATCAATTTAAACAAGAAATAATCGTGGCAGAAACAAAGTACATCTTCGTCACTGGTGGTGTGGTTTCCTCGCTTGGTAAGGGAATCATTTCGTCATCAATCGGAAAACTCCTTCAGGCAAGGGGCTACAAAATCACAATCCAGAAGTTCGACCCGTATATCAACATCGACCCGGGTACCCTCAACCCCTACGAGCACGGCGAGTGCTACGTGACGGTAGACGGAATGGAGACCGACCTCGACCTCGGTCACTATGAGCGTTTCACCGACATCAAGACCACCAAGGCCAACTCCTTGACCACCGGCCGCATCTACAAGGCTGTCATCGACAAGGAGCGTCGTGGCGACTATTTGGGCAAGACCATCCAGGTGATTCCACATATCACTGACGAAATCAAGCGCAATGTGAAACTCCTCGGACAGAAATATGACTACGACTTCGTCATCACCGAGATTGGCGGAACCGTTGGCGACATTGAGTCGACACCGTTCCTCGAGGCCATCCGCCAGCTCAAATGGGAGTTGGGCAATCGTGCCGTTTGCGTGCACTTGACCTATGTGCCCTACCTCAAGGCTGCCGGCGAGTTGAAGACCAAGCCTACACAGCACTCTGTCAAGGAACTCCAGAGCATCGGTATCCAGCCCGACATCCTCGTGCTCCGCACCGAGAAGCATCTCAATGAGGGTATCCTCAAGAAGGTGGCTGCCTTCTGCAACGTAGCGCAAGACTGCTGCATCCAGAGCGAGGACCTGCCCAGCATCTATGAGGTGCCTGTCAACATGCAGAAGCAGGGACTCGACGCTGCCATTCTCAAGAAGATGGGACTCGAAGTGGGTGCCACTCCAGAGCTTGGCCCATGGAAGAAATTCCTCGAGAGAAGAAAGAATGCCACCAAGGAAGTGCACATCGGACTTGTGGGCAAATATGATTTGCAGGATGCCTACAAGAGTATCCGTGAGGGTCTCTCACAGGCTGGCACCTACAACGACCACAAGACTGTGCTCACCTTCATCAACTCTGAGAAGCTTACCGACGACAATGTGGCTGAGATGCTCAAGGGACAAGACGGTATCGTCATCTGCCCGGGCTTCGGACAGCGCGGTGTGGAGGGTAAGATTGTGGCTGCGAAATACACCCGCACACACGACATCCCAACCTTCGGTATCTGTCTCGGCATGCAGATGATGGTCATCGAGTTTGCCCGCGACGTGCTCGGCTATGCCGACGCCAACAGCCGTGAGATGGACGAGAAGACAGAGCACAACGTGATCGACATCATGGAGGAGCAGAAGAACATCACCAATATGGGTGGTACCATGCGTCTCGGCGCTTATGAGTGCGTACTAAAACAAGGTTCGCGCGTGTTCAATATATATAAGAAAGAGCATATCCAAGAGCGCCACCGCCACCGCTATGAGTTCAACAACGACTATCAGTCTGAATTCGAGAAAGCCGGCATGAAGTGCGTGGGACGCAACCCCGAGAGCGACCTCATTGAGATTGTCGAGATTCCGACCCTCAAATGGTACATCGGCACACAGTTCCATCCCGAATACCAAAGCACCGTGCTCAATCCTCACCCACTCTTCCTCGATTTCGTGAAGACAGCGATTGAGAACCAAAAGAACAAGTAAACCTTACAAGCGTAAAAAGATAAATGGATAAAAGAACGATTTTAGGTTTTGTGCTCATTGCCGCCGTGCTGATCGGTTTCAGCTGGTTCAACCAGCCTTCGAAAGAAGAACTGGCAGCGCAGGCAAAGCAAGACTCCATCGCCTCGGTTGTGAAGCAGAAGCAGAGCGAGATGGCACAAGCCCAGAAACAGGCGGCTGAGCAGAAGCGCCAAAGCCAGATAGAGGCAGCGGCCAACGACACCACCGCATTGTTCCATAAGAACTTGAATGGCAAGAACCAAGATATCACGCTGAAGAACAGCAAGTTGGACTTGACCATCTCAACCAAAGGAGCAACTGTCAGCAAGGCAGTCATCAAAGGATTCAAAGACAGAAATGGCAATCCCGATGTGACACTCTTCGACGGTAAAGACCAAAGTCTGAAGTATATGTTGGCAGGCAAAAACGCCAACATCATCACCTCAGACCTCTTCTTCACTCCTTCTGAACAGACAGACTCAACTGTGACCCTCACCGCAGAGGCAGCTCCCGGACAGACACTCGTCATCCGCTACACACTCGGCAAGGACTACATGCTCCACATGTCTCTCCAAGCCAACGGCATGAGCGGTTTCTTTGCGCCCAACTATAGCCAGATGGACATAGAATGGACCGACCGCGCACGCCAACAGGAAAAGGGATTCACATTTGAGAACCGCTATGCTACCCTTACTTATAAAGAGAAGGGAAGCGGCACGGACTATCTGAGCGAGACCAAGGAAGAGACCGACAAGAACATCGAGGAGCCTCTCGACTGGGTGGCTTTCAAGAATCAGTTCTTCAGTGCGGTGATGATTTCCAAAGACGATTTCACTGCCAACTCACAGCTCACCAGCATTCCACAGGAGAAAGGTTCGGGCTATCTGAAAGCCTATGGCGCCAAGATGAAGACCGCCTTCGACCCCACAGGACAGAAGCCTTCAGAGTTTGAGTTCTACTACGGACCCAACGACTTCCGCAAACTGATGAGTGTGGAGAAGGAAAGCCGCTTCGGCAAAGAGCTTGACATGCAGCGCCTGGTCTATCTCGGTTGGCCGTTGTTCCGCATCATCAACCGCTGGTTCACCCTCTATGTGTTCGACTGGTTGACCGCGCTCAACATCAACATGGGTATCGTGCTCATTCTCATCACCCTCCTGCTCAAGGCCATCACCTATCCATTGGTGAAGAAGAGCTATATGAGCAGTGCGAAAATGCGTGTGCTGAAGCCGAAACTCGACGAGGCTACCAAGCAATACAACAAACCAGAAGATGCCATGCAGAAGCAGCAGGCCATGATGTCGCTCTATGCCCAATACGGCGTGAGTCCACTCTCCGGCTGTCTGCCCATGCTCATCCAGATGCCTATCTGGATTGCCATGTTCAATTTCGTGCCAAATGCTATCCAGCTTCGTGGTGAGAGCTTCCTTTGGATCAAGGACCTCTCCACCTACGACCCGATTGTGGAATGGGGCACCAACATCTGGCTCATCGGCGACCACCTGAGTTTGACCTGTATCCTGTTCTGTGTGGCCAACGTGCTCTACTCATGGATGACCATGCGTCAGCAACGCGACCAGATGGTAGGCCAGCAGGCTGAACAGATGAAGATGATGCAGTGGATGATGTTCCTCATGCCTGTCATGTTCTTCTTCATGTTCAACGACTATAGTGCCGGACTCAACTTCTACTACTTTGTCAGCTTGTTCTTCTCTGCAGCCATCATGTGGCTTCTCCGCAAGACCACAGACGACAAGAAGTTGCTTGCTATCCTTGAAGCAAAATACAAGGAGAACAAGGCCAACCCGCAGAAGAAAGTGAGCGGTCTCGCCGCACGCCTTGAGGCCATGCAGAAGCAGCAGCAGGAAATGATGCGCAAACGCGAGGAGCTCGACCGTAAGAAAAGAGGATTATAATCATTAGACATAACCATGAGGGGTCGGCAAGTGCCGACCCTTCATTTCTTTTATACAAAAACCGCAACAGTGGGAACGCTCCCACTTGGAAAAGAGACAATAACACATTTTTATAAGACATGCAAAAGACATTAGCTATCGCCGCCGCCATGGCCATGACGTGCGGTGTGCCTGCCGCCGCACAAGGTGACGTGAACATCGGGAAGAGCAACATCACGCTCCAAAGCGATCTCATGACACCCGAGGCTCTGTGGGCCATGGGACGTATTGGTGCCACCGCACCTTCGCCCGACGGCAAGATGGTGGCCTATCAAGTGGGCTACTATAGCGTGAAGGAAAACAAGAGTCATCACGTGCTCTGTGTCATGAACGCTGACGGAAAGAATCAGCGACAACTGACCACCAGCGCCAAGAACGAAACCGACCCTGCCTGGATTGATGGCGGCAAACGCATCGCCTACCTCCATGAAGGACAGGTGTGGAGCATGCTGCCGGACGGCACAGACCGCAAGCAGCTCTCCCATGACAAGGACGGCATCGACGCGTTCAGCTTCTCACCCGACGGAAAGCGTGTGATTCTCGTCAAGTCCATGCCCTTTCATGGAAGCATCAAGCAGAATCCCAGCGACCTGCCCAAAGCCACCGGCCGTCTGATCACCGACCTGATGTATCGCCACTGGGACCACTATGTGGAGAGCATCCAGCATCCATTCGTTGCCGAGGTGAAAGCCGACGGCATCACTGCCGGCACAGACATATTGAACGGCGAGCCTTATGAATGCCCGATGGAACCCTTCGGCGGCATCGAGCAGTTGGCATGGAGTCCAGACTCCAAGCAGATAGCCTATACCTGCCGCAAGAAGACTGGCCGGGCTTATGCCATCTCCACCGACTCCGACATATACCTTTATGACATCGCCACAGGCAAGACACGCAACCTCTGCAAGCCCAATGACTTCAAGCCTGTCGAGGTGGATGCGACGAAGACCATGAAGAACCAGAAGATCAACTCGCCAGAGATGATGAAATACAACATGGGCTATGACACCAACCCGCAATTCTCGCCCGACGGCAAGTATGTGGCATGGCAGTCGATGGCACGCGACGGATATGAGAGCGACCGCAACCGCCTCTGCGTCTACAATCTCCAAACTGGTGAGAAGACCTATGTGACGGAGAAGTTCGACTCCAACGTTGACGCTTTCTGCTGGAACAGCGACTCCAAGAGTTTCTATTTCATAGGAGTATGGCACGGATGTGAGAACATCTACCGCACCAATCTCCAGGGTGATGTTCACCAGCTGACCGAAGGTTGGCACGACTACGGATCCATCGCCCTTTTGGGCAAGGACGGCAAGCGACTGCTCGCCACCCGTCACTCGATGACCGTGCCCGACGACATCTATGTGGTCACTCCCGGCAAGGACAAGAAAGCCAAGGAAACACAGATTTCTTTTGAAAACAAGCAGATACTCGACCAGTTGGCTTTGGGCAATGTGGAGCAGCGTTGGGTGAAAACGACAGACGGCAAGCAGATGCTTGTATGGCTCGTCCTCCCACCCCACTTCGACGCCAACAAGAAATATCCGACCCTGCTCTTCTGCGAGGGTGGTCCGCAAAGCCCCGTGAGCCAATTCTGGAGCTACCGGTGGAACATGCAGATTATGGCTGCCAACGGATACATTGTCGTGGCGCCCAACCGCCGCGGACTGCCAGGCTTCGGTTCTGAATGGAACGAGGAAGTAAGCGGTGACTGGACAGGTCAGTGCATGAACGACTACCTCTCCGCCATCGACGACGCCTGCACCCTGCCCTATGTGGACAAGAATCGTCTGGGATGTGTGGGTGCCAGCTTCGGCGGATTCTCCGTCTACTATCTCGCAGGACACCACAACAAGCGTTTCAAGTGTTTCATCGCCCACGATGGAGCGTTCAACCTCGAGTCCATGTATACCGACACGGAAGAGGAATGGTTCTCCAACTGGGAATATGAGGACGCCTACTGGAACAAAGATCTCAGCGAGGCTGCCAAGAAGACCTACGAAAACTCACCCCACAAGTTTGTGGACAAGTGGGACACGCCTATCCTCTGCATCCACGGAGAGAAGGACTACCGCATCAACGCCAACCAAGGCATGGGCGCCTTCAACGCCGCCCGCATGCGTGGCATCCCTGCCGAACTTCTCATCTTCCCCGACGAAAACCACTGGGTGCTCAAGCCTCAAAACGGCATTCTCTGGCAGCGCACCTACTTCGATTGGTTGGACAAGTGGCTGAAATAAATATTGATAAAAGAAAAAACAATAAATAAAAAGATGGAAAATACTAAACTGAAAAAGCTGAGCGACTCAACAGCCGCTCGCTGGACCGCCCTGATCATCGTGAGCTTCACGATGATGTTCGGCTATTTCTTCACAGACGTGATGTCGCCACTCGAGCCACTGCTCACCGCAGCCAAGGAGAATGGTGGACTGGGATTGGGATGGAGCTCTGACGAATACGGCTTCTTCTCTGGAGCCTACGGCTACTTCAACGTGTTCTTGCTGCTGCTCTTCTTCGGCGGCATCATCCTCGACAAGTTCGGCATCCGCTTCACCGGTGTGATGTCTACCATCCTCATGTTCGCAGGCGCCCTCATCAAGTGGTATGCTGTAGGACACGATTTCACAGGTACTGTCGATGTGCCTTTCTTCGGCACTTACCACACCCAGGTGGTGTTGGCCTCTCTCGGTTTCGCCATCTACGGCGTGGGCTGCGAGATTGCCGGTATCACGGTCAGCAAGGTCATCGTCAAGTGGTTCACCGGACATGAACTTGCCCTTGCCATGGGTCTCCAGGTAGCGTTAGCTCGTATCGGTACAGCCGGTGCCCTCGCCTTCTCTCTTCCATTCGCCAAGGCTATGGGCGGCGTGTCGGCCTCTGTCGGCCTCGGAGCCGCACTGCTTTGCGCCGGAGTCATCGCATTCATCGTCTATTGCGTGATGGACAAGAAGGAAGACGCTGCTGCCGCTGCCACCAAGGGTGAACCTGAAGAAGGATTCAAGTTCAGCGATTTGAAAGGCCTGCTCTCCAATGTGGGCTTCTGGTATGTGGCTGTGCTCTGCCTGATGTTCTACGCAGGCGTGTTCCCATTCCTCAAGTTTGCCACCAAACTGATGATCTTCAAGTATGGTGTGTCTGCCGACGTGGCAGGTCTCATCCCCGCTATGCTGCCTTTCGGCACCATTTTCCTCACCCCGTTCTTCGGAAGCATCTATGACAAGCATGGCAAGGGTGCCACACTGATGATTATCGGTAGCTGTCTGCTCACCTTGGTACACATCATCTTCGCCCTTCCATTCAACTCATGGGTACTGGCCATCGCCGTAATGATTGTGCTCGGCATCGCTTTCGGACTTGTTCCTTCAGCCATGTGGCCGTCTGTTCCGAAGATTATCCCAATGAAACTCCTCGGCACCGCCTATGCGCTCATCTTCTACATCCAGAACATCGGTCTTGCCCTTGTTCCCGTATGGATTGGCAAGGTGAACCAAGCCAACACCGCCGCTGATGGCACCATCGATTACACGCAGACAATGACCATCTTTGCCTGCTTCGGTGTAGTAGCCATTCTCATCTCCATTCTTCTTCTCATGGAGGACAAGCGCAAAGGTTACGGTCTGCAGAAGCCTAACATCAAAGATTAATATCATCTCCTCAATAAATAGAATCGGGTTACGGAAAGAGAAAACCGTAACCCGATTTTTATTTACCCTCGCGAGCCATCTCCCGCCTATGCCCAGAAAAGTTTTCGTCCAATTATCATACATACCTACATAAAACGCTCACAACCCCAGTGTTTATGTAGGT
>JBNMIE010000052.1:0-16626 GCA_050873125.1 Prevotella sp. | reverse complement strand
TTGTGCATAAAGCAATGAAATTCACTCTTTCTGGAGAGAGCTTAAGAAAAAAGTATTAACTTTGCCAACGATACTGAAGATCACCAACGGACTGAACGGATATCACCGGAATTGGTGAACGGATATCGGCCGGAATACGCAAAATCCCTGCCTCCTTGCTCCGTATGCCTGATTAACATGTGGTTCGATGAGAACGAGAACATGAAGATATATAAGACAGAAAGACCATTTGACGATGTCATTGTCTACTACAAAGAAAGTGACGTATTCAAACACGGTAATCTAACACGGTTTTGATAGATAGTTAAGGTATGAAAAAGGCGGATTTCGAGATTGTAGCAGACGATGTTGTAAATGGTGATAACGAGCCAACGATATTTCCTTTTACAGAAGGGGAAACATATCATTTTACGTTAGGTAAAGATTTATGGCGTAACCGAGTCGAATATATTGACGACATACTTTGTAAATGGACAGAAGCGGTAACGGATGAACAGGTTGCAATTTCCGTGCGGCAACTCACGTTGAGGAATAATGGTCTTAGGCTAAACGGAAAAACTGTCAACCAGCGAGTACAATCATTCCTTACATTATTTGACAATGACGGACATCTTACTTTGAGAATAACAAAAGTGATAGAAAGAGAATGGACGAAACCGAATGGCAAGCCAGGAATGAGAAAATATTTGAAGTTTGAGATAATTTAGTAATAAAAACACATGGAGAGTGGTGTTTTACTCTCCATGTTATCAGTCGTGTATAGGTTTCTCTAAAGTTAATTCAGTACCAACAGGCGTTCTCAATGGATATTTCTCTTCATAGTTAGCAAAGCGGAAATCACTTTCAACCAATTTTAGCTTCATCGAATTCTTCGTATATGAAGTAATCTCAAATTTATAACTAAAGTCGCTGTCTGCCCAGAAATACCAGACATCGTGATCGACCTTATTCTCTATGAATACCTGACTGTTTTTTGTTGGCAAATACGTGCGTAAGTCACAAGTGATGTTCAGCACAGACTTATACGTTTCTTTATAGTTGGACTCTTCTGTAGCGAATTTCGATATGCTTATTTTTCCTATATGAATTCGTGTGGCAGAGGATGGGGCAATATCCAAAAGTCCACATTGTTCTTTCAATGTCTGGTCATCAACATTCTCAAAAAAATAATATGGACCGACATACTCACCATCCCGTTGAGTCCAACTACAACTTTGCCTATCATTCAACACTAAAACAATTCCATTCCAATTTTGTGAGTTGGAATTTGTTACGTACCACGTACCTTTAATGTCAGAAATATCAACCGTAAGATTATTCTTAACATGTTCTTCATCATCATTGGATGAAGAACAGCTGACAAATAAAGCTGAAATCAAGAATAATGCACAGTAATTGAAATTCAGCATAGTAGGTTGGCGTTTTTTAGATTTCGTCAAGTTGCAGATTTTCATGCTTGTTAGTATTTATACGGTCATTATAGTCAATGTGTAAATTGTAATTGTATGGAGCACGAATCCAAGTCTCTTCATCCTGTGTTATGAAAAGGTCGATTGAACCGTTGATTTCTTCTTCATCATTAGCCGAAACAAATGTAACAGCCTCCTTGCCATCCTTTGTCCCAACATACATATCTTCAGAGTCTGAACCGTATTTTTGTGAGAGCAAGTCCTTGATTTTTGAATACTCTTGTTCCGCTATGTCTTCAGAAACTCCACTAACCACAGCTTTTGCCCTGTAGACAATCTTTGTTTTTGTATCGTAATATACATATATATCCACTTTGTTCCCGACAAAGCTTCCTTTGAAAGCTCTTGTTCCATTGGAAATAGAAGAGCTTGCAAATTTATCGTAGGTACAACCTTTAGCTGCCAGTTTAGCCTGAAATTGTGCGATTGTACCAGTTAGAGGAATGCCCATAAACTTTATATGAGTATTGGCTTGTGCGAATGATGCTACTGCAGAAATCAAGAAACACAAGGTAAATAGAAGCTTTTTCATACTTGACTGATTTTGGTTTACTTTGCAAAAGTAATAAAAATCAGCTAATGTTGTTGTACTATTTCCAATATTTTTTACATATACACCTCAATCCCATTCACCTCAAACACACACACGTCGCGAAGCTGCCGGATTTGATTGGAGCCCAGCAGCTTCATTCGGCGTGTGCCTTTGTAGAAATCGTATTTGAGGGAGATGCAGCGATGCCAGGACTGGATCTCGCCGCTGCGTGTCCAGAGGCGGAGGTCGACGGGTTCGGGGGAGTCGAGAATTTTACGGAGGGTGGAAATGTGAAGACTGTGCACTGAGGGGAATGTTTAATGATTAATGAGTAATGTTTAATTGGGGTGGCTTGGTGTTTAATTGCTGCTTTGGCTGCTTAGTCGAAGGTGCGGTGGAAGGGGTCGTCGAAGATGTTGGATTGGGACTTGACGGCGCATGGGAGGCGGTGGGTGGCGTATTTGTACTTGAACTTGATGCTGTTGGTGGCGTTGTCGGCATCGGAAATCTCACTGCTGATGTCGGTGATGATGACTGGGATGGAACCGCCGTTTGGCTCTATGATGTTGGTGTATTGCGAGAGAAGGAGCTGGGAGTAATGTGCGGCTTCTTCTTCGGTGAGCATCGAGGACTCCACCTCGTATTCGTAGGCGGAGAGGTCGTCATAGAATGAGGAGGTGCCGAGGCAGGTGGCCGTGGAGCGGTCGAGGGAGAGCTTGCGCTTGGTGACGCACGAGAGGAAGACGTGCTCGAAGCAGTTGAACTCGTTGCGGACTTGGAGAGTGAGATTGGGCGTGCGGTCGATGACATAGAAGGTCTTGGCGAGACCGCCACGGTGGACGGTGAACTGAAGGAGCGTGCCCTTGACATAAAGGCGCGACATGATGACGACGGGGCTGATGTTGTCGTGGTAGGCGGACAAATGGGTGACGCCTGTGGTGACGACGTTCTGATCCGTGAGGCGGATGGTGCGAGGCGTGGACTCGCCATCGACGAGGACGAGACATTCGGTGTAGCACTGGAGGGTGCTGCCGGGGAGGACGAGGTATGTGAGGTGCTGGAAGGCGTTGCGAGGGATAGTGAACGAGGACAGGGTGGTGAGGAAGAAGGTCTGAAGGAATGCACTGGCGATGTTATGACCGATGTTCAGTCGGGAGAAGATGGCGGTGCGCTCCGAGGTGTTGGTGTTCTCGGTGATTTCGCCGTTAGTGTCGGTGACTTCGGCAAGGATGACGAAACGGGTGAAGATAAGGTTGCGCGACAAGAGATAGCCCTCGATGACGGAACGGATGTCGTAGAGCGTGGCTGTGTTGTTGTACGGGTATAGCGTGGTGGTGAAGGCTGCGTCGCCGTCGCACTCAACGGTGATGTCAATGGCGTTGGCATCGGAGGAGATGGAGATTTCCGTGGGGAGGTCAGGAGTGAAATTGTATAGTGAGGGAGTATAGGAGATTTCAAGCATGGGGATTTTTTGTTTTCAAAGTTAATCGCTATTAGCGATTACATAAAAGACTTACCGCTGATCGATATTTGGAAGCGGACGGCTGTGCCGATAAGAAAATGTCAGTACCGCTCTACTCCACGTCCGGCTCGAAGGACAAAGGGATTTTGTAGGGAGCGGCGGCAAGTGCGGACTTGTTACGATCTTGCCATAGCGACAGAAGAAATCCCGACACTTTCGAGCCGGGCGGAAGTGGAAGGCTGCCTAAGCAACCTTTTCAGCCTTTGGCTTGCGCCCTCTTCTCTTCTTGGGCTTTTCCTCGGCGGGCTGTGGCTCCGGCTGCTTCACCTCCGGCACCGTAGCCCCTTGTGGGGCTTTTGATGAGACAGGCTGCGCCTCGGCAGAGCCAGCGCTCTGCTCTCGGCTTGCACCACCTTTTTCCTTGGCTATCTCTTGCGAGAGGCGTGCGAGGCAATTATCGGAGATGTTCAATCCCATCCTCTTTTTAAGGAGGAACATAAGGCGCATAGCCTTGTAGGGACTGGTGCAGTACATCTTGTTGGTGCTGTCGGCGCTTGTGTAAACGACCCAAACATTGTTCGTGGACTTGCCGGAAATGGCTTTCTCTGCTAAAATGACATTAGGAGTATTCATATCTGTACTTCTTTAAGAGTGAAACAATCTGATTCGTGAATGAGATAAACTTCGATATAGCTGATGTCTATAAAGCTGTCAGCTGCGAGAGCTTCCGCCTTGGCGCTTGCCTCAGAATGGCTGTCCGCCTCGATTTCATATTCTACATACTCGCCATCCTCACCATTGATGACAACCTGATAGAGATTGGAAGACAACTCAACCTGTCTTGAACTTCTTTTGCTGAAGTGATATTCCGATTTGAAAGTGGTGTGTACCATAATCTTGAAATTTTATTTGTTCGACTTTGAGTGAAGCACCTTGTGCTTTTGTAATTTTTACGTGCAATTCGGGAGCGCAAGGAAAAGGCATGTATGCAAGGGATAGCCGGAGATTATTTCATCCTTCAGGACTTGAAAGATTTTGGATTAAGGCAAACCTGCCCCAAAAACTTTTGAAAAAATCTTTGGATAAGCGCAGGGCGCGACCCTTTCAGACAAGCCGCTTGCGCTAACTTTGCAAAGGAAAAATCAGAAAGCACTTAGGCGTGGAACGCTCGGAGAAATAAAATGATTGTGGTACACAAGAATACCGCTTTTCAGAATATCATGTAAGCGAAAGATGAGCAAGACTACCTTGAATTAGAACCAATCTCTGTTGTCATCAAAGGTGAGGATGGCAACCTCTTTGAGGAATATGAAATAGTGGCGGACTGCTACCTATTTACGGCAAGCAGAAAGGCGGATGCGGTAGCGGCGATACTTCTTTTATCAGCAGTACCGAAGTTCATTCACTAAGCGGAGTGTGGAACGGATGAGAAAAGCTTCAGATATGAATACCCGTCATTTTAGCGGAGAAGGAAAAGGCATTTCCTCCACGGACAAAGCTTGGGACGGTGGAACAAGCTACTAAGCCGAAGGCATGGACAAGATGAGCCATGTCCCGAAAAGGCGGTGCGCCTTGTGTTGCTCCTTTTACAAATGGAAAAGGATTGGGCATCGCAGACGATAGACTCGCACGACTAAGAGATAGACAGGGCGAAAGGTAGTGTGAGCCGAGGCTATACCTTACTGAAGTGCCGAGGTGCAGCCTGTCTTATCAAAAGGTGCAGAGAGCGAAGCGACGGAGGTGAGGCAGGCGGAGCCATAGCCCATAGAGAAAAGCCCTTATCCTACGCTGGGGCGCAAGACAAGGGCTGTAAAGGGGGATTAGGTGGGGTTTCCGCTTCATCATTTTAGTCCCACCAAAAATACCAAATTGAGGATTTTTTCAGTTGTGACGCAAGCGATGCGAGATTGTTGCCTTGCAAGACATCTTCACTATATCCCAGATGCTCTTCTGCAATTGACATAGTATCGTCTGTAACAGGACTTGATACATGATATTCAACCACGTCATTTGAAATTAATGCAACACATGCACCATATTTCTCATACCAATATTTAGCAATTGCCATATGTTCTTCAACTTTAGGGCAATCATTCCAGTCGCCAAAAGGTATATAAGCGAAGACTTGCCAAGGTTCTTTCACAGGAATTTCAACAAGACATAAATCTGTGCCTTCCTCAATTTCAAAGTTGTTGATAGGCTCAATGTTCTCGTCCACCCCAACAACATCCTTTTCCCATTCAGCATCATCATACTCCTCTTTCACTTGTTCTAAACGGTCTTTAAGGATAGATGCACCACTGCTTGGATTGGAATTTAATACTTTTGCCCTCCATTCTCTACTTTTTTCCTCATCCGTCCAATCAGAACTGTCGTCAAGACTATCATAAAAACATTCGTCTACGGCCAATAAAACAGGACAAAAGCCATCTTTCTTGCCTCTTTCATTGGCGTCAAGCCATAGTTTTGTTATGTCTGATGATGCTACATCTACATGGGTAACTTTACAATCGGGAAAGAAATCCTCAATATGGGCTTGCGGTAATGTATTGTCTTCACTCTCCACAACTTTAATATTATTGTATGAAATTCTGTAAAGATTCACCAATTTAAAGAATCTCCATGCCAAGAAAGCACAAACAATTATAGGTGTATAGAATTGTCCGCCGCTTATTATACGGAAAATAAGCAATACTATACACAATACAAGAAAAGCGCCCCAAATAATAAGCTGTTTGCGTAAAATGCGGCACACTCCACGCCAATCATTTGCTTCGACAAGAGCATTCAAATCCTTGCCCATTTTGTTCTCAGTCCGTTTTTTCCACCGATACAACAAGGCAAAAACTATGACAACTACAAAAACAATGAATAATATCTGTTCCATAATATAGGTTTTATGGCACCAAAGATACAAAGTTTATTTTAAAATTTAGCAATCAAGAACAATTATCTCACACCTCCAACACAAATTGGGTATAAATCGTGTTGTGGGAACTTCTCGCAGCCGATATAGAGAGTGTCGAAGGCATCGGTGCCGTCGGTGCGGTGCTCGAGGAGGTCTTCTTCGGATTCGGGTTGCTTCTCCATGGATTTGTTTTTGCGGAAGCCGTTGCGTCCGCGCTCGACTCCGGCGGACTGGATGGCAAGGATGAGGTCATCATTGTTCTGGCGGTTGAAGTAAGGCATGAGACGCTGCTTGCCGGCGAAACCCTGGTTGATGAGGAGATACTTTTCATCGTGGCGCATCGGGTTGCCGAGATAGACGTCAATCACTTGCCAGCCGTGCCGCTCGAACTCGTGGACAACCACCCAGTGGAAGTCCTGGTCGTTGACGGCATAGTTTGAGCCGAGAGCAGTGGCGTCGTAGTAGTAGATGACCGTCTTGTTGGGATGCGGAGCGTAGTAAGAACAGAAGTCGGCAACGAGAGCAGGAATTTTGCGCTCGAACTTGACATAGAAGGATTTGAGGATGTTCAGGCGGTTGGAGCGAGGTTGGCCACAGACAATCCAGTTGATATTGGCGTTGTAGTCCATGCCGATACAGAGAGGTTGCATAGGGTCGATATCCGAATCCGTGCGGCAGTCGAGGGAGGAGTTGAGCGTCGAAAACTGGGAGTTGGCGTGGATGGTATACAAGTCCTGCTGCGCCTCCTTGATGATACGCTCGTAGCCCAGCGAGTCAAGGTAGTCGAAGTCCGAAGCGTCATACTTGTGGTACTCCTGCATGGAAGAGTAAAAGCCATCATGCGAGATGCCGATCTTTTGGCAGAGGATAGACGTTTGGAAAGTCTTGGGCGTGAGGTCGCGCTTCATTTGGCGGATATACTCCTCACCGAGAAGCTGGAGGTTTTCGAGGGTGCTATACTCTTTGTAGTAGACGGCGACAGAGCGCATTTTATTCAGTGATTGGTCGAGCCATTTTAAGTAATTGGGGAGGTACGAGGGAATGGGCTGATGCTGCTCTTTGAGCGAGGCGATGCGCTCCTTGGTCTGCCAAATTTTATAGATTGTGCCCTTGATGGTGTCGATAAGGTCGGAGTCCATCTTGTCCTCGTAGTGAAGAAACCACGAGCCCTTGGTGGTCTGAGGCATATCCGAGAGCACCATCATACTGTGGTTGAAGGAGTGATGGCCGAAGTACGAGCGGATGCCACCGTTGGCAGGCAATGTCTCGTCCTTGAGTTTGTTGTAGTCAATGAACTTCGCCTCGTCAATGAGAAGCCAAGAGAGCGTGAGCGAGTTGGAAGAACCGGGGCGGTCCTGTGAAATGATGATTGCAACAGAGCCGTTGTAAAACGTGATGACATGCTCGTAATCAGCAGGTTCGGTGATTGGCTTAGAGAAAGACTTTGGAGGTTTTCTGCCGACAACATAGTGGACACCATTGATGTACCCCCAGCGCTTCCATGCGGCGAGCAAGCCCGGGAGTGTGTTCGTTAGACCATGCTTGAACGTAGGCACGACGATGCCGCCCGTAGAGCCAGGCATACGCTGCATATTGCGCAGGACAAAAGGCGAGGCGATGGAGTCCGTCTTGCCGGTGCGACGTCCGGCAACGATGACGGTAGTCTTGGCGCCGATGTATTGCGTGAGGAGCTGGGGCTTGTTGAAGTAGACGCGCTTGGAGTGGAGCTTGGCTTCAGAGTCCCAGAGGGAAGTGTCAACTTTGTTGGTCATTGTCTTCAGGCTTAAAGATTTCGTCGAGAACGAGATCAGCTTGCTCGTATTCGATGTTTTCGGTGTCGGGGTGAGAAACGGTAAGCTCTTGGGTGAGCTTTCTAATCCTGTCGTCGATGTTGGGGACGGGAGTGATGCCGACAACACGAGGGTCAGTGGTCGGGAAGAACGGTTGGACGACGATCATGTGGTACGGGACGGACTGCTCATCTTCGATGTCGATGCGGTTGAACTTGGCATAGGAGGTGGCAGCTTTCTCCATGGTCTTGGTGTCCTTGCGCTTCTTCGCCATCTGGTACGTTTCCATGATCATCTCGTTGTAACGCCAGCGGTGGAAATCGCGCGTACATTCGGAGAGGTTCGGGAGCAGCGCTTTCACTATTTTCAAGTCAGCATACGCGGTGACTTGCGACAGTCCGTATCGACTGCGCAGCTCGTCGACAAACTGACGATCCTTCATGTCGGGGTTCGCTATGCTCCATGTTACCATGTCGCGCAACCGCAACAAGTGCTCGATTTGGGGGACAGGGTACTTGGCTTCCAATTCTTGCTTGGAAGTGTAGAGATCCTGTTTGGCGATGTCTATGATGCTCAATTGGCTCATGGGAAGTGGTGATTAGGACGAATGGGACGGATAGGACTGATAAGACTTGGGGCAGCTTTGGCTGACTATGGCTTATTGGAGGCTTGCTGTTTTTTAGCTTGCTACTCGTCATCCTCCATATCGAGGAGATTGTTACGGGTGTTTTCGAGGGCGAGCGGAGAGCCGACGTAGGCAAGCTGCATCTCCTGATGCAACAACTTGACACGGCTTGCAGCTTTGCCACGATGGTAATGCTGCGAGACGGCGGAGGTGCGGTCGGCGATGTCACGGCGTAGCTCCTCGGGCGGTATGCCGAGGATGACAGCCATGTCGCTGATTTTGAGGTAGATTGAAGCATACTGCTCAATCTGCGTAAGAGTTTCTTCTGAATATTTCATTGCGATTTGTTTATGAGTTAGGCCTTACTAAGCCTTACTAAGCCTTTTTATGCCTTCTTATGGCTTTTTATGCCGAGTGGCTTAATGCTGGGATGGCTATTGATTATTTCCTCCGGCAGCGGTGATGCGCTGCTGGAAGAGGTCAGTGAGGGGGACGGAATGGTTCGTGATGAGATCCATGACGGAGGAGTGAAGGGCAAGGAAGATGTCAGGAGCGGTGGAGATGAAGGTGGACTCATGGCGGTTGCCTCGGGTGAGGTTTTGCGAGGTGACGACGCTAATTTGTTCTCCTGACTCCGCTTGTACGAGAAGGATTTTGGAGTGGTTGTCGGCGAGATAGGTGCGCTTCATCGTTTGGGTGATGAACGCCCATAACTTCAGCGTTTTGTTCGTAGCCTTATGGTCGAGGACGAGGTTGAAGGCTTTTATGTTGCCGGACTTCTCTATGAAGAAAAGGCGGCGAAGGAACTCTTCGGAGATACTGAAGGAAGTCTGCCAAATCTCGGATTTGCCGACTTGGGAGAGAATCCATTCCAGAACGTCCGCCACCTGAAGGGCGTTAGAGAGGTACGCCTGGTGGGGACATTCGGAGAGTGGCTTTAGGATGGTGGTGATGTCGAGATTGCGCTTCATGAGTGAGGGGACTTATTCTTAATTGGGTAGGTCAGATGGGACGGATAGGACTTATACGGATTAGGGGGATTTCTTGCTGGACTTCTTCTTGGGAGTGCTGGGAGCTTTGGGAGAGCTGTCATTAGGCTGCTCGGGTAATTGGTCCGTTGATGATGGACTAATTTCAGCGTCCTTGTTGTCTGCGCTTTCTGCACTTTCTGCCTTTGTTACAAAATGGTCATAGGTGTCCCAATTTGCGTGCAGTTTTTTGTCGAGAGAAATGAACTCGTCGAGGAGCGGTTTGCGCTCGGAGTCAGAGTGAAGCTGCGAGTCTTCGGAGAGCAAGCGAAGACGTAGGTGAAGCTCACGCATACGGTGAACGATGTCGAGGTTTTCGACATAGAGAGCCTGGATGTCTTCGGGGAGGGAGTCGTGGTCGGCACGCTTGCCGGCTTTGAAGTCAGTAGCAGGGTTCGTGTCCTTGTTGCTGAACTCGGTTCGGGATGCTACTATTTCGTCAACCTGCTGCTGCATGGCGTTGACCTCGTCATGAGCTTCGACGGCGCGGCGAGCTTTGAGGAAGGCACGGAGCTTGCCTTCGATGAACTCGGACTTGCCCTTAGGGTTAAGGCTGATGTTGCGGTACATGATGGTGTTGTTGGTGAGTTGGAGAAGGAGGATAGCACCCTCGTTCCAGTCACGCTCAGCAGATGGTGTATCAAGCCATTGCTGGAGTTTGTCTGTCTGATTATTCATATCAAAGTTTATTATTAATTCCAGTGAAGAACACACAATTCTTGTGATGTTCGAGGAGGAGATTGCGCATGGCTTTGAGCGTGGAGCCAGTGGTGACGAAGTCGTCGAAGACGATGCAGTTAGGCTCACGGGGTAAGACGTTGAGCGTGAAGACGGCACCAATACGCTGCTTGGAATGGCAGTGGGCAACATCCTCGTAGAACGGAATGTTCAGCTGCTCAGCTATCAGCTCGCTGATGCGAGTGGCGAAGTTCTTGACGAGATGACGACGCTTGGGAGTGGTGACGATGCACCAGTTTCCTGTGTTCAGACTTTCGCCCATGATGTCGTGGATGAGTGGCGAGATACTGTCGGCGAAGAAGTCAACCATTGTGTCGTCAGCCTTGATGTCGGTGAGCGTCCTGCCGTAGAGCGACTTCTGCCAGAGAGAGATGAAGAACACGTCGGCACGGCGTGTGAGGCGGACACGACGGGTGAAGTCGCACCGCGCTTCAACCGACTTGTCCCACGCCTTGCGTTTCTCGACGGCGAAGATGTCCTTCTGCCCCTTGGGAGCATCAGACGAAGACAAGTCAAGCGGACCCGATAAGTCCGGCACGGAAATGTCATTCAAGAATTCCTGCATGTCTATCGGAGTCCGCTTGGGCATATCTCTTTATCTTTAGGAGTTAAGAAGTTAAAGAAGTTATCGCTTCGCTTAGAAGTTAAAGCCATTACCTTTGCTGGTAGCGTAATTCTTTTGGGGCAGTACTTTTACGCTGCGCAGTCGATGTCGCCGTCCTCAGTGGTGATAGTGCCAGTGTAGAACGGAGCCGGACACTCGTCAGAGGCTTCGACGTTGATTGTCGTGCCGGTGGTGCCGGTGGCACCCTGTCCGAGATCCTGGGTGACGGTGGTCTTGGTAGTCCATTTGTCACAACCCACGACACGATACTTGCCCTTCATGTCCTCGACAATGAAGACATTGTCGTTGTTGTTGAGATAAGCGGCGGCAGCGGATGCCGCTTCACCGACACTCGGATGGACGGCAACGAGCTTGTTGAGCTGGGTCTGCGAAGGGAGTTCACCCTGGGCCTCACTGGTGAGTTGGGACTTTTCGGGGAGGATGTCGATGTACTTCCATACGGCGTTTTCTTTCAGAGTGAAAGAGCCGTCGTAGATGGAAGAAGTGACACGGCCAACCTCGTTATGAGGGAGTTTGGGCCAGACAAGAATGTCATTCTTGGAGGTATAGTAAACACGGCGACGCACGCCCGGAAGCTCGGGAGTGCCCATCGCCCATGCAAGGGATTTCTGTAAGTCAGAATTGGGAGTGGATGATGCCATAAGCTGTTTTGAAGTTTGGAGTTAGGAATTTTGAATTTTAAGCCTTACTAAGCCTTGTGAGGGACTTGACTATAAGCCTTCCTAAGCCTCTTTAAGCCTTCCTACGCCTTTGGTGGGGCGAGGAAAGGCTTGGGGCTTGATGATTGGACTATGTGGTGGCAAGTTCGACGACTTTCAGGCGTCGCTTGTCGAGGGACTCGAACTGCACGCCGAAGAACATGGTGGCGATGTACGAGAGGACGAAAGGCTCGAAACGCTCAACGTCAACCGATTCCACGTCGCCCATCTGGTCATAACCATAGAGCATGTTGATCTTCGGGGAGATGTGGATGTATTTGGAGTCAGTCTTGTTGGAGAGCGGACAGAAGATGAGTTTACCGTTGGAACCCTCGACAGTAGGCTGATTGTACTGCGTGTTGTACGGTATGCCGGAGTGCGTGAGGAGATAACCCTCGTTGTACTTGTCGACGAAATCCTGTGAGCAGTACATGAAGAGCGTCTGCGAGCGGAGACGAGGGTCAAGCGAGAAGAGAATCTCCTTGGCGATGTCAACGGCGTTGGCAGAGGTGATAGTGTCAGTGAGTTTCATGTAATTGCCCTCCTCCTTGGCGATGGCACCCGAAGTAACCTCCTTGGCGGTGATGGTGTCGAAGCCATCAAAGAGGTCGTGCGTGGTATCGCCATTGGCGTTGCGGACGGCGCTCCAGATAGAATCATTGAGCTTCTCGGAAAGAGATTTGGCGATTAAGCCAAGCACCTCGCGAGCCGTGGGAACAGACTTCTGTCCGTCGCCCTTGGTGGCACCAGTGCCGAGAAGCGTGGAGATAGCCGAGTTAGGCTCGAACTTGGCGACAACAGAACCGAAGAAAGTTTCAAGGGTGCGGAAGTCGAGCTTCAAGTTAGCATCCTCGGAGCGCGTGGGCGAATAAGGACCGAACTGGGCGGAAGCGTTGAGCGTGCCGACCGACTCCTTGTAGCGGATGCCAGGGCGACCGGTCATGAATTTCAGAGTCTCGTCGCAGCCGATGATGGGCAGACGAAGGAAGTCAGAACGCCATTTGCGAGCGGCGTCCTTGTATTCTTGGAGGGTGAAGGTTAATTTTCCGGACATGGGGGTAATTTTTAATGTTTAATGATTAATGTTTAGTGTTTAATTGGGGGTAAGCCTTTCTAAGCCTTCTTGGGCCTTTCTAAGCTGTGGATGATGGGGATTGGGCGGCATTCCTTTGCTAAGGGAGGGAATCGAAGAGAGCTTGGGCGGAGTTGGTGGTGTCGAAGAAACGCTCGATGTCGGACTTCTCGGCGGAGGAATCCTTCTTGTCGTCCACGATGTTTGTGGTGGAGGCGGCAGGGAGAGACTTTACTTTCTCCTCCAAGGCGTTGTTGGCTTGGGTGAGCTGGGCTACCTTGGCGGTGAGGTCAGTGATTGACTGTGCCTTGGCGGTGATGTCAGCTTCGATGGTGTCGAGCTGGGCAGTGGTGAGCACTGATTTGTCGTCTGTGGCATCAAGGGAGTCACAGGCGAGGATGTGGCAGATGTTGGTGTAGGTCTTTTTCATTGTTTGTGAAGATATTGTTGAAGATTGGGAGTTGGCATCTGTTGGCTCGGGCTTGCTGGTGGGCTGCACGGGGTTGTCGGTGGACTTTTCCTGTGAGTGGAAAACGGAGGCGAATGTCTGAAGGAAACGTCTGAACACCGTGATGTCGTCAGACTTCGCGGCAGACTGCATCTTGGGAAGCGGTATGCCGTGGGCGGTGAAGTCAGCGGCAAGTGCATCCGTAAGAACAGGAGCCGACTCGTCATCAAACTCCGTGAGTTCATCAACGAATCCCCAGGCAAGCGCCTCCTCCGCCGACAGCCAGCCACCCACTTTCATGAGGTCCAGCAGGTCAGCGGTTTTCTTTTTGCAGCGTCCGGCGTAAAGCTCGGCGACGTTGGCATCCAGTTTGTTAAGGTCAGTCTTCTGCTTCTCCAGACTGTCGATGAGATGCTGCATATCCGTGGCGTTGAGACTGCCCCACTCAAAGAAACCCTGGCTGCACTGGTGAACGAGGTACATAGCCGAGTGATCCATGGTGATACGCTTGGCACCCATAGACGCTATGGTAGCGGCACTGGCGTTCATGCCCACAAAGTGGACGTGAACATTGCCGTGGCGACGGAAAGCAGACGAGATGGAGAGAGCGGTGTTGAGCTGTCCGCCAAGGGAGTCGATGAGAACGGAGACCTCCTTGTCGGTGTTCTTGTTCAGGACAAAGTCAACGTAGTCGGAATCGAAGTCCCAACCGCCTACGTAGCCTTTGAGGTGGAGATTGTATTTAGTCTTTGCCATGATGCGGATTGTTTGGTGTGAGGCAAAGATACATTGATATATATAGTGTTGGAAAGACAGAAAATTTGTATATTTGCAAGAAATAAAACCTCAAACAATGGAAGAAATCCTACTCAAAATATTCGTTTTCCTTTATTACGGCACCATATTAGTAGTTGGGGCTGTCGGTATACCAGTTTGCTTAATCCTCTTTGTAGTACAAATATTTAGGTGTATAACAGGAAAAGGAGAAATTAAGGAAAACTATACCATCAATATCAAGGGACATTACACAAAGGATAAAAGGAATGAAAAATCGTGATTTTCAAAATTGAACCGATTTCGGGTGTAACAAGCGTTATTTTGCGTAACAAAATTTTCTATACTGAAAATCAATGAGTTAGAAAATGACGTTTGTTGTAACTTGTTACAAAACGGCTGAATTTGTTACAAAAAAACGGCGTTTTCACGCCGTGCATGGCACAAGAGCCACTTTATTAGTATATGAGATGGTGTATTTGGTGACCGCTGAGTCGCCGTCAACTTTGCCAGTCGAATCCTCTATCTTGATGACAGGGTAGGGTTTCTCGGCAGTGCCGATGAGATACTGCTTGCCATCAACCGTGCAGATGATGAAAGCAAGGTGATAGTGAGTGGGAAGCAGCGTGGTGGTGGAAAAGGATAGCTTCGCCTTTTCCAGTGTGTCGTTGTTGTCGAACTGGGATTCCGTCTCGCAGACAGCATCCCCGATGTGAGGAACAGAGAAAGCCGTGGCAAATATTCCGACAGGAACATCCGCCAAAGCTTTCTGGGTGATGCTTGCCATGAGCGACGAGGCAAGCACATATCTGATGTCTATGATTCCGGGGAGACGCTGCATAATCTGTTATTCTTCTGTTTCTGATGTTTCGCTTTCTGCCATTCTTCGGCTTTTAGTCGTGGATTTTTTACGCTTGCACTGGTTGGTGAGATAATTCTTTCGGAGACGTTGGTAAATCTTGGCGATGGAGTCCCAGCAAGTGCCGTCCTCCTTGATGCCTCGCTGCTCCATAAAGAGGTATATGAGATCCTTCTGTTGCTTGCCAATCTTGCCGAAGTCGTGGAGAAACGTCCAGCAGTCGACGTCAAAGGAGTTCTTGATGTTCTCCAGGAAGGCGCGTTTGCCAGTGTCGGTGATATGGTTGTATGTGCGAGGGTCGCGAAATTTTGAGTATGGGATGCAGATGGCGACTTCATCCTCCTGCTGGCGGTGCGGAATGATGTTCTCGGGCGGACGGACGACAGCAAGCTTGATAAGCTTGGACTCGATGCTGCCGTTGTTCAGACGCACGGGGTCAGTACCACTGTGCCGGTGAATGAACCACTGGCGCAGGTAGGAAGGCATTTTGATGTAGATGTGGAAGTCGCTCATAATATTTGGTGTGGAATTGTTACGAGCGCAAAGGTACAATACTTTTCGGTAGCCTGTATGGGATGGAGGAAAGGTTTAAGATTTGTTATTTGGTATGTATGTAAGTAAATATGCGAGAAATGAAATAAATTTTGTACATTTGCAAAAAATATCACGATATGTTAAAAATCATCCTACTTACAGTTTTTGCAGTGTTTTGTTTATATCAGCTGAAGAAATCATTGCAGGAAAGCAAGCACCCCAAAAAGAAAAAGAGTGATTCCTGTTGTCATAGAAGAAAAACTACTGTCAATCATGAGTCTGATGGAGAAATGACAGAGGAAGAAATGATAGCGGAGGATTACTATTACTATCAAGATAGAGATTAGTTTTGTAATTCCTATTTGCCTTTGTTTTGACCTCCCATAGGGATAGATATGGCATTTATGCTATTTGTAGTTGCAATACCTTTATCCCTATACGTTTTATTAAGCCTTTCCCTGTTTTCTTTAGCTTTGGATAGTCTTTCTTTATTAGACTTACGATCTCCAAATATTGTTAATAATGGATTTTGAGTAATTGTATTTTGTTTATCGTCAATATCTTGTTTACGTTTTTCCAATTTTTTCTTTTTATGTTCTGCAATTCTTGTGGCTTTCCTTTGGGCACGTTCTTTCATTAATTGCTTCACAATGTTAGCTTGTTCATCTTTGGAGGATGAACAAGATTTATTTTGTTTGGTCTGCTTGAACTCCTTTGTAGAGATTCCATTCTTAGAGTGAATTTCTTTTTTTGATCCTTTAATAGTTTTCACTTGTTCTTTCCTTTTAATGGCATCAGAAATCCAAGAAACTAAAGTCTCATTAGTGTTAGATTTAGAAGAAGGGGTTATCTTTACTATATCTGCAAGAGTCGATTTCATATAAATAGTTTGAACGTTAGTAAACACAAAATTAAGAAATTAATTTAATGAACCCACTTGTAAAAGTGGTTTGATTTGATTAAACATTGGCCCCCGTCTGGTATTGTAATCCAGCATTGGTCGTTAACTATAAAATCAGTCATGTGGCAGGAATAGACTTTTTATGGTCGATATATACGCACAC
>JBNMIE010000051.1:0-16783 GCA_050873125.1 Prevotella sp. | reverse complement strand
GAGTAGTTCAGTTGGTTAGAGCGTCAGATTGTGGTTCTGAATGTCGTGGGTTCGAGTCCCACCTTCCACCCAAGAAAATTCCTGCAAGCCGAAAGGTTTTGCAGGACTTCTTGTTTTTACACGGTATGGTTCTATCATGTGGTTCCAAAAAGAAAGTGTATCAGCGTTACGAACAGAGTAGCGCTGATACACTTTTCTTAGCTTATTCGATAATTTAGGGGAATCTTTTGGTTTGGGCAGATTCTTATGGGAATGTCAAGGCTGAAAGCCTTGCCTGAACTTGGCCCGGGGTAGTCGCCCCGGGAGTCTGTATTGCCAACACCACGCCCTACAGGGGCAAAAGAACAATATCCCCACACCCCCTTCAGTCCTATAGAACTTATGGTTTCAATGGACCATAGAAATAGGACGCCGTGGCGCCGCCGTCTGCCAAGAAATCAGCACCGGTGATAAAGGCTCCTTTGTCGCTCATCAGCAATTCTGCCACATTCGCCACCTCGTCGGCTGTGCCGGGACGGCCGGCTGGACATTTGGCAAACATATTCTTGTAGAAATCACCACGGGGACCGTTGAACTCATCCAAAGCCAGTGGAGTGACGATGATGCCTGGCGAGATGGAGTTGATGCGGGCGCCGCGCTGTCCCCATTTCACAGCCTCTGCCATCACCCTCTTCACATTGCAGCGTTTGGCCATCTGATAGGCATGCAGGGTGTCGTGGATGTTTTGAGGTTGGAGAATGTCAAGACTTAGCAGTTTCTCAGTAGGAGTTGTGGCAAGCAGTTCGTCCTCCTTAGGAGTCAAGGCGGGCATACGATGTCCCGACTGACTGGAGATGGTGACTCCCACGCCGCCTTCTGCAATTACTTTTCCCACTTCCTCCAAGAGCACGGCTGTGCCATAGAGGTCAACCTTTAGAATAGCCTCGATTGGGGCTTGGCTTGGAGAAACGCCGGCTGCATTGATGAGCATCTTGATGTCGCCATACTTCTGCGCCTCAGCAATCAATTTCAAGATGGAATCTCTTGAAGACAAGTCCATCTCCATACTGACAGCGTCGAATCCGGCTTCGTTCATCATCTTGGCTATTGTCTCAGCGTTATCCTTTCTCTTGTCGCCAATGACAATCTTCATGCCATAACCCATGCGGCGTGCTATCGCCATACCAATCTGGCCAGCACCGGTCAGAATCATTACCTTCTTTTTCATCTTGTTTTAGCATTTAATTGTTTTCAGGTGCAAAATTACATAGTTTTCTCAAGATGATACATAAATGGATTACAGATTGATTTATAAAAATAACGGATTGTGGCACTTGCTGACGGATGAAAATGTTTGCATAAGTTTTGCCACATTTGCCACCATCGCTTTAATCCGTTAAAAGTCAGAATGTTAAGGGTTGCAGATATCTGTCATTATCTGCAATCATCTGCCACCTCTTATGAGAGGCGCAAACTCAGTATCGTTTGTTTCACCGGTCTGAACAAACAGTTCCATGGGCTTGAACAAATAGTTCAAAACGGGTTCTGATTTCTGAACTGATTACGGGGTGTTCATGGAATGGCAGATGAAATATCTGCCACCATCTATCTGCTACCTATAACTTTCTGTATATCAGCTTGATATAGCTATTGGTGGCAGAATGGCAAATCTTTTGCAAAAAACTGTAAATACGCATTGGTTCTTTTTTAGAATTCTTTCCACACTCTTCTCTTTAACCATAGCGTGAGTATAGGGTCACTGATATCAAGATGTTTTGGCGATGTAACAGAAATCAAGTCCTTCTCAATGAGGGCTTTTTTTAATCTCGTGATATTGGCGGCTGTACCCAAATGGTAATTTTTCAATACGGCTGATTGCGTAAACCCTGTATAGACGCCATTAGCCAAGGCGTGAAGAAAATTCATTTGATATGACGACAGGTCTTCTGTTTGCTGGATAAACAATGGTTCGCAAGCATCAAGCAGTCTGTCAATGCCATAATTGACATCGGCATCCGTCACTTCCGTCTGCGTCTTCAACCACACGAGCCATGCAAGCTGTTGAACATAAGACGAATATCTGTCAGTAACCTTGCATATCATTCGGGCAAGTTCTTCAGAAATGTGTTTACCTGTCACCTTAAAGCGTCCGCATATATATTTCACCCAGTCTTCTTCACTGATTTTGTCGAGATAGAACAAATCGCCGAAGCGGTAGAAAGGGTAGCTGTGGTTTTGGAACATCTGTTCCATCATGTGCTTCTTGCTTCCATAAAGGCAATAGGAAACATTTTTCTGCAGTTGCCATACTCCTCGAAGTTTCTTCTGAAAAGCCAGTGAATCTTGAAAATCGCCAATCTGCTGAAATTCGTCAATGCATACAACAATTTTATATCCTTTTGCCTTGGCAATAGTTTCGGGCAAACGCAACACCTCTTCTGTGGTATTGTTGCTTGCGTTATATTCCAACGACAATGAAAAATCTGTTAGAGGGTCTTGTCCGAAACTGATTTTTGGAACAAACCGACTAAGGAACACCTTGGCGTTTTCAATCCATTCCTCCCATTTTCCGGATGTAGCACGCACCACTGCTGTGGCAAACGCATTGATAAAGTCTGTCTCAGAGCGACAGCCAAATGCGTCGATGCGTGCAATCTTCAAGTCGTCGCTTTCCACGAGCGAGCAAACCTTGTCCACGAGTGATGTCTTGCCCATGCGTCGTGGAGAAATCAGTATTGTGTTTATTCCATAAGTTAAGTTTGCCTTCAACCTTTCTGTCTCTTCCTTACGATCGGTAAAAGTGTCACCCTCTACTCTAACACCAAACACAAACGGAGCTTCAAAGTTCTTTGTCATAGCCTTGTCAATTTAGTATTTATTGTTGATATGCATCTTATCCTTTGCAAAGATAGTACATTCTTGTTATACTACACAATAAAAACATCCATTTTTAACAAGGTTGTTTAAAACAAGGTTGTTTAAAATGTGTATTATTGGGTACAATTAATAAAGCCACAATAGCATTTTGTTGGGGAAGCAATATGTAAAAAAGGAAAAATAGAGGAGGGATTTTGAGCGATAAGCGGGGCTCGAACCCGTGACCTTCGGCTTGGGAAGCCAACGCTCTACCAACTGAGCTATTATCGCATGCTCAACAGCGACGAATGGAGCCGATACCCGGGCTCGAACCGGGGACCTATTCATTACGAATGAATTGCTCTACCAACTGAGCCATATCGGCCTAACCCCATTCTTGCATGAGTGCTTTAGTTCAGAAAGAAAGTACTAACCTTCTAAAGCGTTGCAAAGGTAGTAAATATTTCTTGAACAAGAAAACAAACCCTTGCTTTCATCTTGTGTTTAACACATCTTAACTACAAGGAACAGGGAAAAAGAAAAAGGTGAACCTCATGGAGATTCACCTTTTGTCGGGGTGACAGGACTCGAACCTGCGACAGCCTGGTCCCAAACCAGGAACGCTACCAACTGCGCTACACCCCGTTGCAATTACTGTGTTTCTGAATTGCGGGTGCAAAGGTACGCATTATCTTTTAATCTTCCAAATGTTTTGCCGAAAATTTTTCAATAAAATGCAAATCTCATAGTTTTTCTCTTCAGAACCCATAGAAAACGGGCCTTATTCTTTGCCGTGTCTTTGATTTGTTCTACCTTTGTGAAAACATTAAATACAGACAATCGCATGAAGAAACTATTGGCATTAGGCAGTCTGCTGCTCTTGGCTTGTTGGCATGGCGCTTTCGCCGCCCCGACACATTTCATCACGGATGACGGTTACCGTGCAGGGGTGGAGCGGACTTTTGAAAAGAAAATGAAGTTGGTGGGACAGAAATTCTACAACACCAAGTCATTGAACCCCTCGGCAGAGGAGACAGAAGCATTGAAGTTTCTCTATGCCTACATGCCTTTGGCGGATGTGACCGACTATTCCACCACTTTTTTCCTTGACAATGTGCGTGCCTCGTTGACGGCTCGCCGTGAGATGTCTTGGGGAAACAAGGTGCCGGAACTGCTGTTTCGCCATTTCGTCCTGCCTATGCGTGTGAACAATGAGAACCTCGACAGTGCCCGTGTGGTGTTCTACCGTGTGTTGAAAAACCGCGTTCGTGGATTGAGCATGACAGACGCCGTGCTTGAGGTCAATCACTGGTGCCACGAGCACGTCACCTATCAGCCTGCCGATGCCCGCACCTCGGCTCCTCTTGCCACCGTGCGCACCGCTCTTGGCCGATGTGGAGAGGAGAGCACCTTCCTGGTGGCGGCGCTGCGGTCTGTCGGCATTCCTGCCCGGCAAGTGTACACCCCCAGATGGGCGCATACGGATGACAACCATGCCTGGGTGGAAGCTTGGGCTGACGGCAAGTGGCATTTCTTGGGAGCGTGCGAGCCGGAACCCGTTCTCGACTTGGCTTGGTTCAATGCACCGGTGTCACGGGCCATGCTCACCCACACCAAGGCCTTTGGCGACTATCGGGGACCCGAGGAGGTGCTCCTGCGCACGTCCAACTATACCGAAATCAATTTGATAGGCAACTATGCCAAGTCTGCCCGCATCGATTTCCATGTCGTGGATGCCAACGGAAAGCCAGTCCCGGGGGCAAGGGTGGATTTCAAGATATACAATTATGCCGAATATTGTCCGGTGGTGACCAAATATGCCGATGCGCAAGGCAAGACCTTTTTGACTGCCGGCTTGGGCGATATGATAGTCTGGGCATCTTCTGGCGGAAAATATGGCTTTGCCAAAGTGTCTTTCGGCAAGGATAGGGTGGTGGACATCCGTCTTGACCACTCGGCGAAGACACAACCGGAGATGGAAAAACTGGCGTTTGACATTGTTCCGCCACCAGAGAAAGCCGTGATGCCGGAGGTGACGGCAGCGCAGATAGCCAACAACAAGATGCGCTTGGCACAAGAAGACTCCATTCGCAACGCCTATGTTTCCACCTTTTATAATAAGGAGACGGCAGCCAAGGCGCTTTCCGAGCATGGTTTGCCCGAACTGTTGGCACCTTGCTTGGTGAAGGCAAGGGGAAACCATGCGGTGATTCTCGATTTCCTGGTTCGGTATCGGGACAATCTCAAGCGGGCGGTGACCTTGTTGGCAACGCTCACCGACAAGGACTTGCGCGATATGCCGACGGAAATCTTGGAGGATAGCTATCTTGCTGATGGCGACCAGTTGTCACCCCGTGTGGAGGACGAGATGATCATCCGCCCCTATAAGCAATATCTTTCCAAGGTGTTCAGCAAGAAACAGGTGGAGGCATTTCGTGCCGATCCTTCGCTGCTCGTGGCGTGGACACGACGGAACATTCGGCTCAATCCCGACACTCAGGCACTGGAAATAGCCCAAACGCCGGTCGGTGTCTGGCAGAGTCGTCTGACAGACCGCCGTTCACGTAAAATCTTCTTTGTCAGTTTGGCGCGCAGCCTCAACATCGAGGCACGTGAGGACTATGTGACCAAGAAGGTGCAATATCGCCACAACGGTGTGTGGACGGATGTCGACTTTGACGGCGTATCCCATGCGCAAGCCAACAAGGGCATGGTGAAGATTCTTTATCAAGACAAGGGTGCAGTGGATGATCCGAAATATTACTATCATTTCACGCTGACCCGCATCAATCCCGACGGCACCACCACGCTTCTTGAGTATCCCGAGGACGGAACAACCTGGAGTAAGAATTTCAGCCAGGGCGTGGAGATGGATCCCGGTGTCTATCTGCTCACCACGGGCACCCGACTCGCCAATGGCAGTGTGCTCGCCTCGTCGCGCTTGTTCCAGGTGTCTCCTGGTGCCACCGCCACGGTTGATTTGACCATGCGCACATCGCAGACCGATGTGTGTGTCATCGGGTCGTTCAACTCCGAGAGCACGTTCCGCCCTGTAGACGGCGCGACGAAGACCATCCTCTCGCAGACCGGCCGCGGATATTTCGTGGTAGGACTCATCGGAGTGGGGCAGGAGCCGACCAACCACACGCTGCGGGACATCGCCAAGGTGGCAGGAGCGTTTGAGAAGTGGAACCGTCCGGTGCTGCTGCTCTTCGAGAGTGAGGAGGAAGCACGGAAGTTCCGCAAGGAAGATTTTGCCGGACTGCCTTCCACTGTGGTCTACGGCATCGATACCGACGGTGCTATCCGCCAGCAGATAGCCACCAACATGAAGTTGGCCAATGCCCATCAGCTTCCTATCTTCTTCATTGCCGACACCTTCAACCGTGTCGTCTTCCTCTCGCAAGGCTACACCATCGGTTTGGGCGAGCAAATGGAGAAAGTGTTGAGACAATTATAATCTTTACGGGGACTTGCGTGTCTTGGACGGCACACAAGTCCCCATGATATTTTGTTGCGTTAGGTGGGATCGGGTGATTTAGAGAGAATAATGCACGTCTTGTGGACGATATTACACACCGATGGCATGGATTATTCCTACTTTTGCGGCACAATTTGCAGATAACTCTAAAAGTATAACCCAATCAAACGTAACATTTATGAACAAACTGACGACTTCTTTACGTCAACTGGCGGTTCTCTTATTGGCGCTGTTTGCCGCCCATGGAACCATCAGTGCCGCCCAGCAATCGGCGGTGGCGTCCTGGATTTTCTCCGAAGGATGGGACGCCGAGGGCACAGGGTCGGTCATCACCTACACTCCAGACGGGAGCGGATGGCAGTCTCTGTCCAATGTCGCTTGGGCAACCAAGCAGCCTATTTTCTTGCCAAACACCTGTGCCGGTGTGCAGTCGGCCTATCAGCTCACCCTCAAGACCAGTGATGGCAAATGGGAAGTGAAACAGAGCAAGGACAGCTACTTGCTCCGACTGAACACCGCCTCCACCAACAAGTTTACCGCTCCTGCCGACTATGCCGACGGCAGTAAGCACGACCAGTATTTCGAGGCAAGCTTCCCGACCACCAACCTCAACAATGTGAACATCAATTTCTCTATTGGCGATGGTTCCAGCAGCGCCACCCATTTCGGCGTGGTCTATTCTGTCGATGGCGGTGCCACATGGAAGACCCTCTCGGACTATGTGGCAGGAAGCCATTGGAACACCTATATTGAAGGAAAATACAGTCTCTCTGCCGACAACAAGGAGAAGGTCATTGTGCGCATTCTGATCAAGAGCGCCACGAAGAACAGCAACTATAACCTCAAGTATTTCAATGTCCTCGCCGACGACCATCAGGCTCCGGTGCTCAAGACCACTCGTCCTGTCAACCTGGCGACCGATGTGGTGACGAGCGGCAAGGTGCTGCTCACCTATGATGAGGCTATCAAGATGAGTGCTACGGCCAAAGGTAAGTTCACCAATCTGAAGACCAATGCCACAACCTACGTCACTCCTGTTGTGACCGGCAATGTGGCTTGCTTCACCTACAGCGAACTGGACAAGAGTTGTGACTACTGCTTTGAGTTGCCTGCCAAGAGCGTGTCCGACCTTGCGGGCAACGTGAACAATGAGGTGGCGAAGTTCACCTTCACCACCGCTGCCACCGACCCCATCAAGGCTCCGACCATTGAGAGCAAGAACCATCTGTGGTATAACAAACCCGCCAACTTCTGGGAAGAAGCTCTGCCTCTGGGCAATGGCCGTCTGGGCGTGATGCACTCGGGAGGCGTGGCTTGCGACACCTTGCAACTCAATGAGGACACCTTTTGGGATCAAGGACCCAATACCAACTACAATGCCAATGCGAAGAATGTGCTCAAGCAAGTGCAGGATGGCATCTTCGCCAAGAACTATGCCTCTGTGCAAGACCTTGCTGTGAAGAACTGGATGTCGCAAGGCTCACACGGCGCTTCTTATCGTGCGGCAGGTGTCGTGCTCCTCGGATTCCCCGGTCAACGTTTCGACTATACAGAACCGGCACAGACCGGCGATGCGGTCGATGCCCAAGGCTATGTCCGCTATCTCGACATGAACACAGCCACCAGCCATGTGGACTATCATGTGGACGGCGTGGGTTACAAGCGCACGGTCTTCACCTCTTTCAAAGACAATGTGACCGTAGTGCGTCTGGAGGCCGACCAAGCCGGCAAACTCAATTTCAATGTTTGTTACACAGGTTGCAACAAGTCGAACATCGAGAAGCTCCTGACCAACACGCTCTATGACAACCACACCATCAAAGCCACGATGGGCCCTGCCCGCGACAAGTGTGAGAATGTGACCAATGTGCTCAATCTCTGTACCTATGTCCGTGTGCTCGACTGTGATGGAACCATCAAGAACGGCAAGACGCAAGTCTATGCTCAAGGCACCTGTGGTGCGGCAGCCAATGCGCCACAGCTCCAGATTGAGGGCGCCACTCATGCGACCATCATCATCTCGCAAGCCACCAACTTCAAGAAATATAACGATGTGAGCGGCGATGCCAGCGCCACAGCCCTTGCTTACCTCACAGCCTACGAGGCCCAGAACAAGGACTATGCCACCACACTCGCCAATCACGAGACCGTATATAAGGACCAGTTCGACCGTGTGGACCTTGACCTCTCCGGCAACGCTACCCAGGAAGCCAAGGATACGGAAACCCGCATCAAGGAATTCCACAAGGTGGTAGACCCACAGCTCGCAGCCAACTATTTCCAGTTCGGACGTTACCTGCTCATCTCTTCCTCTCAGCCCGGCACACAACCTGCCAACCTGCAGGGCATTTGGAACCCTGACGCCCGTCAGTATCCGGCATGGGATTCCAAGTACACTTCCAACATCAATGTGGAAATGAACTATTGGCCTGCCGAGGTGACCAACCTGGCAGAGTGCCACGAACCATTCATCAATCTGATAAAGGATGTCAGTGTGACTGGCGCCGAGACTGCTGAGAAGATGTATGGCGTGCGTGGTTGGACACTCCACCACAACACTGACATTTGGCGCACCACAGGTGCGGTGGACAACGGCACCGTGGGCGTATGGCCTACTTGCAATGCCTGGTTCTGCTCTCACCTTTGGGAACACTATCTGTATTCTGGCGACAAGGCCTATCTTGCTGACATTTACCCCGTGATGAAGGGAGCGGCAGAGTTCTTCCAGGATTTCCTCGTGAAGGATCCGAATACCGGCTACATGGTGGTTTGCCCAAGCAACTCTCCTGAAAACCATCCGGGCATCGGCACCTACACCAAGAGCGACGGCACAACCGCCAACATCGCTCTTTTCGGTGGCATCGCCATGGACAACCAGATGGTCTATGACCTGCTGAAGAACACGGCGCTTGCAGCCCGCGCTCTCGGCAAGGATGCAGACTTCGCCGATGCACTCGACGCACTCAAGGCCAAGATTACTCCTTGGAAGATTGGTAAATACGGACAGGTGCAGGAATGGCAGGAAGATTGGGACAAGGAGACCTCTTCCCACCGTCACCTTTCTCATCTCTGGGGAGCCTATCCTGGCAACCAGGTTTCTCCCTATGAGAATCCGACCCTCTATCAGGCTGTTCACAAGAGTCTTGTCGGTCGTGGAGACGCAGCCCGTGGATGGTCCATGGGATGGAAAGAGGCTCAATGGGCACGTATGCTCGACGGCGATCATGCGATGAAGATTCTGAAGAACCAGCTCGTGCTGCTCGATCCCAATGTGACCATCAGTTCTTCCGATGGCGGTTCTTATGCCAATATGTTTGACGCTCATCCACCATTCCAGATTGACGGAAACTTCGGCGCCACAGCGGCTATCGCCGAGATGCTCGTTCAGTCGCATGCCGGATTCCTCCATGTGTTGCCCGCCCTTCCTTCAGACTGGAAGAACGGTGGTGAGGTGAAAGGTCTGCGTTCGCGTGGTGGCTTTGTGGTCACCGACTTGAAGTGGCAGGACGGTAAGGTTGTGTCGCTGAAGATCAAGTCTACACTTGGCGGCAACCTCCGTTTGCGTACAGCCACAGCCTTGACCCAAGCAGACGGTTCGGCTCTGACTGCAGCTAAGGGCGAGAACACCAACCCGCTCATGCAGCCTTACGGAACACCGGATCCTATCGTGAAGGACAAGAGCAAGATTCCGTCCACCACATTGGCCAAGACCTATCTCTACGACATCCCGACCACAGCCGGTGAGGAAATCACCCTTGTGGGGGCAGGTGCCACAGGCATAGAGACAGTAGAAAACGCCACAACTCAGACTGCCGGTAACGACAACTATTACAATGTCAGTGGACAGCGTGTCAACGAGTCCTATCACGGCATTGTGTTGCATAACGGAAAGAAATATGTGAAATAGTCGAGGTAAGAAGAAAAGGATAACCACGATTGTTCGCTATGTGTTCCCCACTGCCCATAAGCAGTGGGGAACTTTTCTTTTCTAACCAAGCCGTTTGCGATGTCTAACTAAGCCACTTAGACATCCTAACTAAGGAACTTACGATGCCTATCTAAGCCATTTGGCAAGTCTATCCAAGCCATTGGGAAACCCTTGGAAAGCAATCTATACCTTATAATATAGGAAACAGAGGCAAGAATGTGTGAATTTCCTGGGGGATAGTTTTTGTAGTTCAAGAGAAAAGATATACCTTTGCAACTTGAAAAATCATAATATTAAATAAATATATGTACAGGACAAAGACTTGTGGAGAGCTCCGTCTCTCTGATAACGGCAAGGAAGTGACTCTTGCCGGATGGGTGCAGCGCACTCGCAAGATGGGTGGCATGACCTTTGTCGACCTGCGTGACCGCTATGGTATCACTCAGCTCGTGTTTAATGAGGCTGAAGACAAAGACCTGTGCGACCAGGCCAATCATCTTGGCCGCGAATACTGCATTCAGGTGGAAGGTGTCGTAAACGAACGTGAAAGCAAGAACCCTAATCTCCCTACAGGAGAAATCGAAATAATCGCTAAGAAACTCAATGTGCTTAGCCCAAGTCTTACTCCTCCGTTTACCATCGAGGACAACACAGACGGTGGCGACGATATCCGCATGAAGTACAGATATCTCGACTTGCGCCGTCCGATGGTGAGAAAGAATTTGGAACTGCGCCATCGCATGACGATCCTGATTCGCAACTTCCTCGATTCAAAACAGTTTATCGAGGTGGAGACACCTGTGCTCATTGGTTCTACACCAGAGGGCGCACGCGATTTCGTGGTGCCTTCCCGTATGAATCCGGGCCAGTTCTACGCTTTGCCACAGAGTCCGCAGACTTTGAAGCAGTTGCTGATGGTGTCGGGCTTTGACCGCTATTTCCAGATTGCCAAGTGTTTCCGTGACGAGGACTTGCGTGCTGACCGTCAGCCGGAGTTCACACAGATTGACTGCGAGATGAGTTTCGTCGACCAGGATGATGTCATCGACCTCTTTGAGGATATGGCGCGTCATCTGTTCAAGGAAATCCGTGGTGTGGAGTTGCCAGCCAAGTTGCAGCAGATGACCTGGCAGGAGGCTATGCGCCGCTTCGGTTCCGACAAGCCGGATCTCCGTTTCGGAATGGAGTTTGTCGAACTGATGGACGTGCTGAAGAAGGGCACATTCTCCGTGTTCGACAATGCGGAATATATCGGCGGTATCTGCGTGCCAGGTTGTGCCAACTACACCCGCAAACAGCTCGACCAGCTGACCGAATTTGTGAAGAAACCACAGGTGGGCGCCAAGGGTTTGGTCTACATCAAGTATAATGCCGATGGCACAGTGAAGTCGAGCGTGGACAAGTTCTACGACGCTGCAGCCCTTCAGGAAGTGAAGGAGAAGATGGGCGCCAAGGACGGTGACCTCGTGCTGATTCTTAGTGGCGACAATGCCAATAAGACCCGTATACAGCTTTGCTCTCTGCGTTTGGAGATGGGCGACCGTCTCGGACTGCGTGACAAGAACAAGTTCTGCTGTCTGTGGATTATCGACTTCCCATTGTTTGAGTGGAGCGACGAGGAGCAGCGCCTGATGTCTACCCACCATCCGTTCACCATGCCGAACCCCGACGACATTCCATTGCTTGAGGAGCATCCTGAGCGTGTGAGAGCCAAGGCCTACGACTTTGTCTGCAACGGTGTGGAAGTAGGCGGCGGAAGCTTGCGTATCCACGACTGCCAGCTGCAGGAGAAGATGTTCAAGATCTTGGGCTTCACCAAGGAGCGCGCCGAGGCACAGTTCGGCTTCCTCATCAACGCCTTCAAATACGGAGCACCACCACACGCAGGTTTGGCATTCGGTCTGGACCGCTTCGTTTCCATCCTTGCAGGTCTTGATTCCATCCGCGACTGCATCGCCTTCCCGAAGAACAACAGCGGTCGTGACGTGATGCTTGACGCTCCAAGCGAGCTGGATCAGAAACAGTTGGACGAGCTTCATCTCAAGGTGGATTTGAACGAAGAATAATCGAATGGTAGCTTGACGTATGTCAAGAAAAGATAAAGAAGTTGCAAGGATATGGCACAACAAACCATATTCTTGTAACTTTTTTTTGTTCTTTCCGCTTAAAACGATTACTTTTGCAGCATAATCTACATGATTATAGATATTTATAATATTAAACTTTATAGATTATGGTAGAAAAGAAAACGACAGTAAAGAAGACAACAGCTGCAGCTCCAAAGAAGGCAGCAACAAAGACAACGACAAGAAAAGCTTCTGCAAAGAAGGCTGAGATCGCTGTGGATGGAGTGAATGTAGGATTCAGAGCAGGTGATGTTTATCAGGCATTGTCTACAGCAGGAAAGGCCCTCAGTGTGGCTGAGATTGCCAAAGAGGCAAAGATCAGCGAGGAAGAGGTGCTTCTCGGCATGGGCTGGTTGTTCAAGGAAGGCAAAATCAAGGACGACGGCAAATTGATTACATTGGCATAAATTTAGGCCGAAGATATTACGATAGGGGGCTGGTAGGAATTGCCGGTCCTCTTTTTTTTATATGAACTACGACAACGACATCATTCAAGTCTTGAGGGAGGCAGGTTGCAAGGGACTTTCTGTGAGAAAGATTGCCATGCATGTCTTTAATGCCAACAATGGATTTTTCGAGGCGCCAGACTTCGAAGAGGTGGTGCGTTGTGTCTACTCTTTCTTGCTGCGCAACAGCAAGAGTCACGATTCTATCATCGAACACACAGGAAAGAAGGGCATCTATCGGTTGAACATGAAATCGCAGCGCACCTGCCAGTTGATGCTTCAATTCGAGGAAGAGGCACCACCAGAACCCCTCTCACAGCCTTCCCCTGACACATCGCTTTCACTATTTGACTGAGGCATTCTGATTATAGATGTTTTTTTGACGGAATGGACTTAGGGAATAGGAGGGCGTAAAACGTATTATATATTGATTTGAAACCGAAAAAATAACAAAATACAATACTATGGCAAAAAGATATTTATTGGGATTTGATATTGGAAGTTCTTCAGTGAAGGCTTCGCTTGTTGACGCTGACAATGGCCAGTGTGTGTCTTCGGCTTTCTATCCGGAGCATGAGGCACCTATCACCGCCGTCAAGGCTGGTTGGGCAGAGCAAGACCCACAGATGTGGTGGGACAACGCCAAACTCAGTCTGAAGAAAATCATGGCCGACGCCAATGTAAAAGGCGAGGAAATCAAGGCTGTGGGCATCTCTTATCAGATGCATGGACTGGTGTGTGTGGACAAGGACAAGAAGGTTGTGCGTCCTGCCATCATCTGGTGCGACTCGCGCGCTGTACCCTATGGCGAGAGAGCACTTGCTGGACTGGGCGAGAAGTTCTGCTTGGAACACATGCTCAACTCTCCTGGCAATTTCACCGCAGCTAAGTTGGCGTGGGTGAAGGAGAACGAGCCGGAGAACTATGCCCGCATCTACAAGTTCATGCTGCCCGGCGACTATATCGCCATGAAACTGTCTGGTGTGATCAACACCACAGTGAGCGGATTGAGCGAGGGCATTCTTTGGGACTTCAAGGAGCAGAAGGTGGCAAGCGAACTGCTGAAATATTACGGCATTGACGAGAGCTTGGTGTCCGACCAGGTGCCTACCTTCTCCGTACAGTCGGAAGTGTCGGCAGAGGCTGCCGCTGAGACAGGCTTGAAAGAGGGAACTCCCATCTCTTACCGTGCCGGCGACCAACCCAACAATGCCTTGAGTCTCAATGTGTTCAATCCTGGAGAAATAGCTTCCACTGCCGGAACCTCAGGTGTGGTCTATGGCGTGTTGGGAGATGTCAACTACGATCCCAAGAGCCGTGTGAACACCTTTGCCCATGTTAACTATACCAAAGAGCAAGAGCGTCTTGGCGTGTTGCTCTGCATCAACGGTACAGGTATCCTCAATGCCTGGGTGCGCCGCAACATCGCTCCGGAAGGCATCTCCTATAGCGAGATGAACGACATCATCGACACTGTGCCTATCGGCAGTGAGGGTGTCAGCATCATTCCTTTCGGCAACGGCGCAGAGCGTGTGCTGGAGAACAAGGAAATCGGTTGCTCCATCCATGGACTCAATTTCAACAAGCATAACCGTGCCCACATCATGCGTGCCGCACAAGAGGGTATCGTGTTCAGTTTCTGTTATGGTATGGAAATCATGCAGCACATGGGCATGGACATCCACAAGATTCATGCCGGCAAGGCGAACATGTTCCTGAGCGAGATGTTCCGCAACACATTGGCAGGAGTGAGCGGTGCCACTATCGAACTCTATGACACTGATGGCAGTGTGGGCGCTGCCAAGGGTGCCGGCATGGGCTGTGGTATCTATAAAGACCACGATGAGGCTTTCGCCACCTTGAAGAAGTTGGCTGTCATCGAACCTTGTGAGCAAGACCGCGATGCCTATCTCTCAGCATACGCCGCTTGGAAGGAGTCGCTCAAGAAAGTGCTCTAACAAATGCTCGAATTTTTGGTATCGGAAAAAGAAAATCATCACAAACGAAAGTAATAAAGGAAAAAGGTGGCGGAATGCTGCCTTTTTTCCTTTTTTATTCCTATCTTTGCAGAAGATAGGCTACATGATATTTGCACTATCATCCCAAGTATAAATATAAACGTTGAATAAAGAAAAGAGATTTATGGCACGAAATAGCAATCATCTGGTGATTATGGCAGGCGGTGTCGGCAGTCGCTTTTGGCCGATGAGTACGGAAGAAAAGCCGAAACAGTTTATTGATGTGCTCGGTGTGGGGCGCTCTCTGCTCCAACTGACCCTTGACCGTTTCGAGAGCATCTGTTCTCCGGAGAATGTATGGATTGTGACCAACAAGCGGTATTTCGACATCGTGAAGGAGCAGTTGCCTGAAGTGCCGGCTTCCAATATCCTCTGTGAGCCTTGCCGCCGCAACACGGCTCCTTGCATTGCTTATGTGAGTTGGCGAATCAAGTCGGTGGATCCTCATGCCAACATCGTGGTGACGCCGAGCGACCATCTTGTGACTAACCCTGTGGAGTTCCGTAATATTGTCACCCAATGCCTTCAGTTCACAAGCGAGAGCGATTCGATTGTGACACTGGGCATCAAGCCTACCCGTCCCGAGACAGGCTATGGCTACATCCAGGCAGACCTTGCTTCAAGCAGCGCACGCAACAAGGGCATCTATCGGGTGGACCAATTCCACGAGAAACCCAATCTTGTCACAGCCAAGGAATATATCAAGGACCAGAGCTATCTGTGGAACTCCGGCATTTTCATTTGGAGCCTGAGCACAATTATCAATGCTTTCCGCGTCTATCAGCCCGGCATGGCCCGACTCTTTGAAAGTCTGAAGGATGTCTATGGCACTCCGGAAGAGCAAAAGATGATAGACGAGCGCTATGCCGAATGCGAGAACATATCTGTCGACTATGCCATCATGGAGAAGGCGGAAGAGATTTTTGTCCGTCCGTCAGACTTCGGATGGAGCGACCTCGGCACATGGGGCTCCTTGCTCACCCAGACCAAGACCGACCTCTATGGCAATGGTGTCATCGGGCAGAACGTGGCGCTTTATGACTCGCACAACTGCATCGTCCACACTACACAGGAAAAGAAAGTGGTCATTCAGGGACTTGACGGCTATATTGTAGCCGAGCAGAACGATACACTCTTGATATGCAAGCTGTCGGAAGAGCAGCGTATCAAGCAATTCTCGGGCAACCAATAATCTTGGTTGCCCTCCGTTTTTGCTATTGAGGGAAAATAGGGGAGTGGAATGCCCTATTGTTGGTGGTCTTCGTCAAACAGTTGCATCGGATTGGTGATGAGCGTGGTGGCGCCATGGGCAAGGAGAAATTCCTTGTCGCGGAATCCCCACAGCACGCTGATGCAGGGCAGCCCGCTGTTGCGGGCGGTGTCAATGTCGACATCGCTGTCACCGATATACACACAACCCTCGCGGTCGGTGCCCAATTGTTTTAACGCTTCGATGACCGTGTCGGGAGCCGGCTTTTTCTTGATGTTGTCCCGCTGCCCAATAGCCACCGGCACCAAGTCACCGAAGAAATGCTTGCACAGTTCCTGGGTGGCCTCTTGAAACTTGTTGCTCACGACAGCCACTTTCTTTCCTTCATCATTCAGCCGGGTCAACATCTCCATGATGCCGGGGTATGGTTTTGTCTGGTCCAGATTGTGGTGCATGTAGTGCTGGCGGAAGGTCTGGTAGGTGTCTTCAAAAAGCGGATTGTCCAGCCCATTGGGTATGGCGCGTTCCATAAGTTTTTTCACTCCATTGCCCACAAACATGCGGATGTCCTCTATCGGATGTTCCGGCATGTCGTGCTGCCGCAAGGCGAAGTTGGTGCTTGAGGCCAAGTCTTCGAGTGAACTGATGAGTGTGCCGTCCAAGTCGAAGATATAAGTGTCATATTGTTTCATTGTGTTATGCTGAATATTTGTCGGCTGCAAAATTACACATAATGAAG
>JBNMIE010000050.1:0-16795 GCA_050873125.1 Prevotella sp. | reverse complement strand
TAGGAGAACTTCTCGATGTCCTCGCTCACCTTCTTGATGAGCTTGTGCACACTCTTCAGCTGCTCCGGTGTGGGCTCCTTCTCGTCAACCTCGTTGAAGAGATTCCAGAATTTCTTGAGGAAGCGGTGGCAGCCGTCAATGCCATTGGTGTCCCAAGGCTTGCTTGCCTCTACCGGACCCAGGAACATCTCATAAAGACGCAGGGTATCGGCACCATATCTCTCGACAATCATGTCGGGGTTGACCACATTGAACATCGACTTCGACATTTTCTCAATGGCCCATCCGCAGACATATTTGCCGTCCTCGAGGATGAACTCCGCATTGTTGTATTCAGGACGCCAAGCCTTGAAAGCCTCAACGTCGAGGATGTCGTTGCTCACGATGTTCACATCCACATGGATAGGTGTGGTCTCATATTTATCTTTCAGTCCGAGGCTCACGAAGACAGGTGCCTTGGAATGGTCGTCGGAGTTGATGCGGTATACGAAATTGGAACGGCCCTGGATCATGCCCTGGTTGACCAACTTCTGGAAAGGCTCTTCCTTGCAGCTGACACCAAGGTCGAAGAGGAACTTGTTCCAGAAACGGGAATAAATCAAGTGACCGGTAGCATGCTCCGTACCACCCACATAGAGATCCACATTCTGCCAATACTCGTCAGCCTCCTTGCTTACGAGGGCATGGTCGTTGTGCGGATCCATATAGCGCAGATAATAGGCGGAAGAACCTGCGAAGCCCGGCATGGTGTTGAGTTCCAAGGGGAAGATGGTCTTGTTGTCTACAAGGCTCTTGTCCACCACTTGCTTTTTCTCCACATCCCATGCCCATTTCTTGGCACGGCCCAATGGAGGCTCGCCAGTCTCTGTAGGCTTGTAGGTCTCGATCTCGGGGAGTTCGAGTGGCAAGCACTCTTCCGGCACCATCCGAGGCATACCGTCCTTATAATATACAGGGAACGGCTCGCCCCAATAACGCTGGCGGGAGGAGATGGCGTCACGCAAACGGTAGTTCACCTTCACCCGTCCGATGCCCTTCTCGGTAACAAACTTCTTGGTTGCGGCGATGGCCTCCTTGACGGTCAAGCCATTGAGAGAGAATCCGTCCATGCTGGAGTGGCCCTCAACAGGAGAGTTGGTCACGATGCCTTCCTTGGCGTCGAAACTTTCCTCCGACACGTCGGCACCCTCGATGAGCGGGATGATGGGCAAGTTGAAGTGCTTGGCAAAAGCATAGTCACGACTGTCGTGAGCAGGCACGGCCATGATGGCACCCGTGCCATAGCCTGCCAACACATATTCTGAAATCCATACCGGGATGGCGTCACCCGTGAAGGGGTTGATGGCATAGCTGCCCGAGAAGACACCCGTCACATTGTGGTTGGCCATGCGGTCCAATTCTGTGCGCTTCTTCACATAATCAAGATAGGCAGCCACGGCTTCCTTCTGGTCTGGGGTGGTCACCTGCTGCACATACTCGCTCTCAGGAGCAAGCACCATGAAGGTGACACCGAACATGGTGTCGGCACGGGTGGTGAAGATGGTGAACTTCACATCGCTGTCTTTCACAGCAAACTCCACCTCTGTACCCTCAGAACGGCCAATCCAGTTTTTCTGTGTTTCCTTGATGCTGTCGGTCCAGTCGATGGTGTTGAGACCGTCGAGCAGACGCTGGGCATAGGCGGAAGTGCGGAGACACCACTGCTGCATCTTCTTCTGGATGACAGGATAGCCGCCACGCTCGCTCACGCCGTTGACCACCTCGTCATTGGCGAGCACCGTGCCCAAGCCTGGACACCAGTTGACCATTGTCTCGCCGAGATAAGCGATGCGATAGTTCATCAGCACCTGCTGCTTCTTCACCTCATCGTAAGCGTTCCACTCCTCGGCGGAGAAAGTCAGCTCCTCGCTCTGAGCCACATCGATGCCCTCAGTGCCCTTCTCCTCGAAGTGCTTCACCAGGCGGTCGATGGGCTGTGCGCTCTGGCACTTGTTGCAGAAGAACGAGTTGAACATCTTCTGGAACGCCCACTGGGTCCAATGGTAATATTTTGGGTCACAGGTGCGAACCTCGCGATCCCAGTCGAAAGAGAAACCTATCTTGTCGAGCTGTTCACGATAGTGGTTGATGTTCTCCACCGTGGTCTTCTCCGGATGCTGTCCGGTCTGGATGGCATACTGCTCGGCGGGCAGTCCATAGGCGTCATAGCCCATCGGATTGAGCACATTGAAGCCCTTGAGGCGCTTATAGCGGGCATAGATATCAGATGCGATATAGCCCAATGGATGTCCCACATGGAGTCCTGCACCTGAGGGGTAAGGGAACATGTTGAGAACATAAAACTTCTTCTTCGTCTTGTCTTCGGTCACCTTGTAGGTCTGGTTCTCGACCCACTTCTGGTGCCACTTCTTCTCGATTTCTCTAAAGTTGTATTCCATTTGTATCTTGATGTTTTTATTTTCCGATGTTTGAGATTTGTGCAAAGTTACAATAAAATATTGAGATATGTCTCAAGACGGCTATAAAATCGTTGAGAATGATTGGTTTAGGGACAAATACCTCCCGCAAGCGGGATGATTCCCCATCATGGTTTTGATTGCATCTTCCCTTTTTTCAATATCTGCATGGTCTGTAGCTCATAAAAGCATTTTTGGTTTTTTATTTGCAACATTTGCCATCATATACTTCATCTTACTAATTATCAACGATTTACGTGTAGCAAACGTCCAATATATCTGCCACCTGTCTGTCACCAGCTGCCACCCTCCAGCACTTGTCCCCAACCACTACTGACGGAAGATCAAGACGTGTTCAGAAACTGTTTGTGTGTTTGGAACTAATGGTTCAAGGCGGTGGAACAAACAGTTCAGCCGACGGAAGCGAATCTGAACACTTGACTTCGGGAGCAAGACGAAGCGGATTCTGAAGGTGGCAGATGCCTGACCTGCCACCAATCATTTGCCACCCGCAACACGCTGATCTTCAATCTAAAAAGCCAAAAGGTGGCAAAATGACAAATCGAGAGGAAAAATTTATTTCACCCGTATATGCGCTAAAAATGGAGAAGAGTCTTTTGATTTTTGTGTGTATCAGCTAAAATGCTTACTTTTGCACTCTAAATATTGAAAATAAGAACAGACACGATGAAAACAAACAACAGACTTTTCTTCCTGTTGCTGATAGCAGTGCTGACCATCATCCCCTTTCTCTGCCTCACAGAGTTTAATTCCAAAGGCGAACCACGTGAAGCCGTGGTGGCCTTGTCCATGCTCAAAGAGGGGAATTGGATCTTGCCCGTCAACAATGGTGGCGACATTCCCTACAAGCCGCCCTTCTTCCATTGGTTAATTGCCCTTTTCTCCCTCGTTAGTGGCAGAGTAACGGAGTTTACCTCGCGGCTTCCTTCCGCCCTCGCCCTCATCGCCATGACGGCAGGCGTCTACACGTTCTACCGCAAGCGGCGGGACGAGTCCACGGCTTTCGTCACCGCACTGCTCACCCTGACCGCCTTTGAGGTGCACCGTGCCGGCATGAACTGCCGTGTGGACATGGTGCTCACTGCCCTGATTGTCGGAGCCTTGCTGTTGCTCTACCGCTGGTTTGAGCGAGGCGGCAAGGGCGTTCCCTTCTGGGCTGTGCTCTGCATGAGTGGCGCCGCCTGCACCAAGGGACCCGTAGGCATTCTCCTGCCCTGTCTGGTCATGGGCATCTTCATGCTGATGCGGGGTGCGCGGTTCTGGCGCACGCTTTTCCAAATGATTCTTTTCGGATTGCTTTCCTGCATCCTGCCCGCCCTATGGTATGTGGCAGCGTGGAAACAAGGAGGCGACAACTTCCTGTTGCTGGTCTACGAAGAGAATTTCGGCAGGTTCACAGGCACCATGAGCTACGATTCCCATGTCCATCCATTCACCTACAACTTTGTCTCCGTCATCTCAGGGTGGCTTCCCTGGACCCTGCTCATGCTGTTGGGTGCCTTTGTGGCTCCCTGGCGCAAATTGGGCAACAGTCTGAAGCGGTTCAAGGAAATGGACAGTGTGGAACTGTTCACCTGGCTTTCGTTCCTCGTCATCTTCGTGTTCTATTGCATCCCGAAGAGCAAGCGCAGTGTCTACCTGCTGCCCATCTATCCGTTCATGGCATGGCTGATGGCGGAATATATCACCTATTTGGTGAAGACCCATATCAAGTTGGTCAAGGGCTATGCCGGATTCATGGCCACCTTGGGCATCGTCTTGACCTTGGCGCTCTTTACTGTAGGAGCGAACTTGCTGCCTGACAGTATGTTTCACGGGAAACATGCCGCCGATAATATCGCCATGGTGCAAGCTCTGGCAGGTTTCCGCACATGTTGGTGGCAGGCCGTTCTTGCCTTGCTGCCTGTGGCGGCAGGACTTTCCATCTGGCGTTTCCTGTTGCAGAAGGAGGGCAAGTGGACATCGTTGCACCTGGTGCAATATCTGTTTATCGGGGTGTTCTCCATCTTCATCGCCCTCGACGGAGTCATCTTGCCCCGGGTGTTGAACATCAAATCCGACAAGATGCTGGCTGAACGACTCGTGCAGCGCTACTACGGCACACGCATTTATTCCTATATGTCGGCTGACATGATGCACTTCTTCTGCGCCAATTTCTATGCGGACGACTGCATCGGACAGTTTGAGCAGGGCCGCCACAACGGACTTGCCGCCAATGGCAAGAATGGCATCCACACCCCCATCAGCGGCGTAGTGATGGTTCCCGCCCATGACAGCCAACTGTTCCTCGAACGCTACAAGAACAAATACAACTTCACACTCGACATGAAGACCGACGGCAAGTGTGAAGACGCACACGACACGGTGTATGTCTACCGTTTCAAACACAAGAATTTCAACCAACTCATCAAGCAACATTAATATATGCTACTGAAATATTTTCTCACCTGTAACAAGATTGGAGCCTTCACCTTAGGTGGCGGCTATGCCATGATTCCCATCATGGAACAAGAATTTGTGGACAAGAACCACTGGATGGACCGGCAAGAGTTCATGGACATCATGGTGGTGGCACAGACCACGCCAGGCATCTTCAGCATCGACATGGCAAGCCATATCGGCTACAAGTTGCGTGGTGTGTGGGGTGGCATTGTGGGAGCTTTGGGCATCGCCCTGCCCTCCATCATCGCCATCCTGCTGATTGCCATGTTCTTCCACACATTCCGCGACAATGTGTATGTGGCGAAATTCTTCCGCGGAGTGCGCCCTGCCGTTGTGGCGCTCATCGCCGCCCCGTGCTTCAAGATGGCGCAAACCGCCAACATCAACCGCTACAACTTCTGGATACCCATCGTCTGTTGCGCCCTTATCGCCTTCCTTGGCGTGTCTCCTATTTATATCATCATCATCGCCGGTGTGGCGGGATGGTTGTACGGCAAATATTTCAAATCCTAAAATAGACGCTCTATGTTATTGTTTCTCAAGATATTCTATGTGTTCACCAAGATTGGCACATTCAATTTTGGTGGTGGCTACGCCATGCTCTCCCTCATCCACAACGAGGTGGTCGTGAAGAACCAGTGGATGACCAACGCCGAATTCACAGACATGGTCGCCATCAGCCAGTCTACCCCTGGCCCTATCGGCATCAATGCCGCCACCTATGCCGGCTATACAGCCGTGCTCCACCAAGGCTACCCGGAATGGGCGGCTATGATTGGCTCCGTGCTCGCCTCACTGAGCATCATCTGGTTGCCTTTCATCCTGATGATTTGCATCAGCCACTATCTCATCACCCATAAGGACTCGAAGATAGTGAAAGACGTGTTTGCCGCTCTCCGCCCTGCCATCATCGGACTGATCGGTTCTGCCGCCTTGCTGCTGATGAACAAGGACAACTTCAACTCACCGATGGCTGAACCCGCCCTCTGGGTGCTGAATGTCGTGGTGTTCGGACTCGCTTTCTACTGCACACGCTATCTCAAGACCAACCCCATCCTCATTCTCCTGGTCAGTGGCATCTTGGGACTCATTGTCTATTAATTCCGAGAGGATCCCAATAACTAATTCATAAAAGATAAAAACATATGAAGACCTTATACAGACTGTTCGGTTTCAAAGCAGAAACCATGTCGCTCAAGAAAGAAGTCATCGGTGGTCTCACCACCTTCCTCACCATGGCATATATCCTCGCCGTGCAACCTTCCATACTCAGCCAGGCTGGCATGGATGCGGGAGCCGTGTTCACCGCCACCATCCTGTCGTCCATTGTCGCCACCGTGGTCATGGCGGTCTATGCCAAGTTGCCGTTCGCCCTGGCCCCCGCCATGGGTCTCAACGCCTTCTTTGTCTACACCATTGTTCTCACCATGGGCTACTCATGGCAGTTCGGCCTCACCGCCGTGCTGATAGAGGGTGTGTGTTTCATCCTGCTGACCATCACCGGACTGCGAAACAAGATTGTGGAGGCCATGCCCCTGCAACTGCGCAATGCCATTTCGCCAGGCATCGGACTGTTCATCACCTTTATCGGTCTGCATAATGCGGGCATCATCAAGGGTAGCGAGGACACTCTGGTCACCATGGGCAACCTCCACGACCCCTCCGTGTTGCTCGCCCTTTTCGGCATCGTCTTAAGTGCCGTACTGCTGGTTCGCCGCATCACGGGGGCATTGCTCATCGGCATTCTCGTCACATCTGTCATCGGCATACCGCTCGGCATCACCCACATCTCCTCACTGGTCAGCACGCCACCCAGCATCACTCCCGTGCTGTGCAAAATGGAATGGAGCAACATTTGGAGCGTCGACATGGTCATCTGCGTGTTCACCCTTCTTTTCATGGATATGTTCGACACCCTGGGCACCATCATCGGTGTGGGAAACAGAGCCGGCATGGTGGATAAGAACGGCCATATGCCCCGGTTGAACAGAGCCTTCATGGCAGACGCCATCGGCACCACATTCGGTGCGCTGGTGGGAACCTCTACCGTTTCCACCTATGTGGAAAGTGCCTCCGGTGTGAATGCCGGCGGACGCAGCGGACTGACGGCCTTTGTCGTGGCTGTGTGTTTCCTTCTTGCCATCTTCTTCTCACCGGTGTTCCTCGCCATTCCCTCACAGGCCACCGCTCCTGCCATGATTCTGGTGGGTGTGATGATGATGTCCGGCATCAAGGAGGTGGACTTCCACAATTTCCTCACAGCCATCCCCTGCTTCCTGTGCATCGTCCTCATGCCGCTCACCTACAGCATCTCTGACGGCATTCTCATCGGACTCATCTTCTGGGTGGCCATCCATCTGCTCAGCGGCAACTATAAGCTGCTGAACAAGGGTTCCATCGTTCTCGCCATCCTTTTCGTCCTGAAATACGTGTTCCTTTAAGAGCCGTCTATCAAGTAGAGCGGATGAAGTGTCCTAAAAATAGCATTATTAGGACCTTAGGAAGGCTAATTCAGAAATTCTTAGTAACTTTGCACCCTAAGATTTAATTATATTTTGATGAAGAAACTCTTTATAGAAACATACGGCTGCCAGATGAATGTGGCAGACAGTGAGGTCGTGGCTTCAGTGATGAAGATGGCCGACTATGAACTTTGCGAGAATGAGGACGAGGCAGATGCCATTTTCCTGAACACGTGCTCGGTGCGCGAAAATGCGGAAAACAAAATCTATCACCGCCTCGACACTCTTGCGGCAAAGGCCAACAAAGACAAGAGAAAACTGATTCTCGGCGTGCTCGGTTGTATGGCGGAGCGCGTCAAGCAAGACTTGATAGACAACCACCACGCTGACCTCGTGGCGGGTCCCGACTCCTATCTCAACCTGCCCGACCTCATCGCACAGGTCGAAATGGGCGAGAAAGCCATGAACATCGAATTGTCCACCACCGAGACCTACCGTGACATCGTGCCACAGCGTATCGGAGGCAACCATATCGGCGGCTTCGTGAGCATCATGCGAGGATGCAACAACTTCTGCCACTATTGCATTGTGCCCTACACCCGTGGCCGTGAACGATCACGTGATGTGGAGAGCATTCTCCGCGAAGTCCGCGACTTGCGTGACCGGGGCTATAAAGAGGTGACACTGCTCGGTCAGAATGTCAATTCCTATAAATTCACACCGGCAGGCGAAAACAGTGAGTCGATACTCTTCCCACAACTGCTCCGCATGGTGGCAGAGGCTGTGCCCGAGATGCGTGTGCGCTTCACCACCAGCCATCCTAGGGACATGAGCGACGACACACTGCATGTGATTGCCGATGTGCCCAATGTGTGCAAGCACATCCATCTGCCCGTACAGAGTGGCAGCGACCGCATCCTGAAACTGATGAACCGCAAATACACCCGCGAGTGGTATATGGATCGTGTCAACGCCATCCGCCGCATCGTGCCCGATGCAGCCATCTCTACAGATATCTTCGTAGGCTATCACAGCGAGACGGAAGAGGACCATCAGATGTCGCTCTCCCTAATGCGCGAGGTGGGCTATGATTCCGCCTTCATGTTCAAATATTCCGAGCGTCCCGGTACCTATGCCTCAAAGCATCTTCCTGACGATGTGCCAGAGGATGTAAAGATACGCCGCCTCAACGAGATGATTGCCTTGCAGACACAGCTGTCGGCAGAGGCCAACAAGCGTGACGAGGGAAAGACTTTCGAGGTGCTGGTGGAGAACTTCAGCAAGCGCAGCCGTGAGCAACTGTGTGGACGCACTGAGCAGAACAAAATGGTGGTGTTCGACAAAGGCCGTCACCACATCGGCGAGCGTGTGATGGTGCATATCACAGGTAGTACAAGTGCCACTTTATTGGGAGAAGCGATTGACTAAATGAAAGAATTCCTGCGTATACTCAAAAGGTTCGTGCCACCCTATAAAAAGTATCTGGCATTGACCATCCTGTTCAACGTGCTCTCTGCACTGTTGAACATCTTCTCTTTTGCAGCCATCATCCCTATCCTGCAGATTCTGTTCAAGACAGAGAATGCCACTCCCGTCACCCATCTGATGGCATGGGACTGGGACAATGCCAAGGCGGTGTTGAGCAACAATGTGGACTACTATGTCAACCAACTGATCGGGACAACAGGTGCCACAACCACCCTGCTGCTCATCGGCTTGTTTCTGGCGGTGACAACCTTCCTGAAGACAGGCATGTATTTCCTCTCTTCCGCCACGGTCATCCCCATGCGAACGGGCATTGTGCGCGACATCCGCAACCAGCTCTATGCCAAGATAACCTCCTTGCCTATCGGCTTCTTTTCCGAAGAGCGCAAAGGAGACATCATCGCCCGTATGACCGGTGATGTGGGCGAGATTGAGAGTTCTATCATGAGCTCACTCGACATGCTCTTCAAGAACCCTATCCTCATCATCTCCTACTTTGTGACACTGCTCTGCATCAGTTGGCAGCTGACCCTCTTCACCATGATTTTCGTTCCCCTCATGGGATGGGTGATGGGTCGAGTGGGACGCAAACTCAAGCAGCAGTCGAAAGAAGCACAAGGACTGTGGAGCGACACCATGAGCCAAGTGGAAGAGACCTTGGGCGGTCTGCGCATCATCAAGGCCTTCTGCGCCGAGGAAAAGATGAACAAGCGCTTTGACAAGGTGAACAACGACTACCGCAACCAACTGCTCAAGGTGAACGTCCGCCAGCAGATGGCACATCCTATGAGCGAGTTTCTCGGCACTGTGATGATCATCATCGTGTTGTGGTTTGGCGGCATTTTGGTGCTCAACCAGCAGGTCATCACCGGCCCCACCTTCATCTACTATCTCGTCATCCTCTACAGCATCATCAATCCTCTCAAGGATTTCTCCAAGGCAGGCTACAACATCCCCAAGGGACTTGCCTCCATGGAACGTGTGGACAAAATTCTGCTTGCCGAGTCGAACATCAAAGAGGCTGAACATCCGATACATATCCACAGTTTTGAGCATGAGATAGAGTTCCGCCACGTGTCGTTCAAATACGACCAACGCTGGATTCTGCGAGACATCAACCTGGTCATCCCCAAAGGCAAGACCATCGCTCTTGTGGGACAAAGCGGCGGCGGAAAGTCGACCCTCGTGGACCTCATCCCCCGCTATTACGATGTGCAGGAAGGAGAGGTGCTCATTGACGGCATCAATGTCAAAGACCTTGGCATCCATGACTTGCGGCAACTGATCGGCAACGTGAACCAGGAAGCCATCCTCTTCAACGACACCTTCTTCAACAACATATCCTTCGGTGTGGAGAACGCCACACAAGAACAGGTGGAAGAGGCTGCCCGCATCGCCAATGCCCATGACTTCATCATGGAGAGCGAGCATGGCTACGAGACCAACATCGGCGACCGTGGTGGCCGTCTGTCTGGAGGACAGCGGCAGCGTGTCAGCATAGCCCGCGCCATCCTGAAGAATCCGCCCATCCTTATTCTCGACGAGGCCACTTCTGCCCTCGACACCGAGAGCGAGCGCTTGGTGCAAGACGCCCTGGAAAGACTGATGAAAACACGCACCACCGTGGCCATCGCCCACCGTCTGTCCACCATCAAGAGCGCAGACGAAATCTACGTTATCCATGAGGGCCAAATTGTGGAACAAGGCACACATGACGAACTGATTGCCCGTGACGGATATTACAAGAAACTGCACGATATGCAGCAATAGCAGGATAAAATGTATAAAGCATAAAAAAGGTTGTCGTTTTTCATTCACGACAACCTTTTTTATATGTTATATGTTCTGTTTTCAGATATACCGCATCAAGATATCCCATACAGCCACGATGTGACAGACGCTACCTGCAAGGACGAAAAAATGGAACACGGTGTGCATGAACCGCCGCTTGTTGACACTATAGAACACAGCTCCTGTGATGTAGCACACGCCCTCAGCGATAATCCAAGTGACTGCCCCCGGACCGGCACTGTCTATCAACGGCTTGAACGCTACCAGCACGCTCAGTCCCATGCCCACAAAGCAGATTGTCTCCAAGTTGCTGTGCGCCTTGAGGTTGACAAAACTCATCACCGTGCCAGCTATGGCACAAGCCCAAATGAAAATGAACAGGCTCCATCCCCAATAGTCCTGTTGCCGCAAGGCAATGAGCGTGATGGGCGAATAAGAACCGGCGATGTGCCAATAGATGGCGGCATGATCCCAACGGCGTAATCGCTCTTTCCATTTGCTCCAAGCCGAGAGGGCATGATAAATGGTGGAAGCCAGGTAAGAGCAGAGCATTCCAAAGAGATAGAGGATGACGCCTGCCGTGGCCCAGCCATTCTCATGATGGGCACAGAATATCAGAAAGGCAATGCCCATGGCCACACCCAGCACGATGCCGCCGAAATGTGACCATGAGTTCCAGAGTTCTTCCTTATGATTGAAAAATATCGGTTTCATCACTTCTTGTCCTCGGCTATGGTAAAGTCGAGCTGACGCTTGTCAAGATTGGCACGTGCCACCTTGATGCGGATAGGGTCGCCAAGCTGGTATTTATGGTGACGACGGCGACCGATGAGACAATAGTTGCGCTCGTCGAAATCGTAGTAGTCGTCATCAAGATCACGCATCGGTATCATACCCTCACAGTGGTTCTCGTCAATCTCGGCATAGATGCCAAACGACGTGATGCCACTGATGTGTGCGTCATAGGTCTCGCCCAACTTGTCACCCATAAACTCCACCATCTTGTATTTGATGGAGTCGCGCTCCGCATTCTGGGCTATCTGCTCCATCTCGCTAGCATGCTCGCACAACTCCTCATAATGTTCTTTATTGGCGGAACGTCCACCCTGCTGATATCTCGTGAGCAAGCGGTGTACCATCGTATCTGGATAGCGGCGAATAGGACTGGTGAAGTGGGTATAGTATTCAAACGCCAAACCATAATGGCCGATGTTGTGGACACTGTACTTGGCTTTCATCATAGCCCGCAATGCCACCAATTCGATCAGATTCTGCTCACGTTTGCCGGCACACTGGTCCATCAGTTTGTTGAGAGCACGTGCGCTCTCGCCCTTTGTACTGGTCGACTTCATCTTGTAACCGAACTTGACGATGAACTGGCGCAAGGTTTCCAACTTCTGCGGGTCTGGAGCGTCATGAATACGATAGGGCAGCGTCTTGGGCTTCTGCCCTTTCTTCACCTTGCCCACACTTTCCGCCACGGTCTTGTTGGCGAGCAACATGAATTCCTCGACCAGCTTGTTGGCGTCTTTCGATTTCTTATAATAGCAACGTGTAGGATGTCCTTTCTCGTCGATGTCAAAGTGAAGCTCTTCCCGATCAAACTTCACCGAGCCGTTCTTGAATCGTTTCTCACGGAGTTTCTTGGCAAGACGGTCAAGGGTAATCAGCTCGGTGGCAAGTTCGCCCTTATACCCTCCTTGCGGAGCAGGAGGCGCAGGCTGGCCAGTGCTGTCAATGACACCATTGTCCTCCAATATCTTCTGCACTTCCTCATAGCAGAAACGACGATTGGATTTGATGACGGTGTGAACCAACCGCCAGTTGCGGATTTCCGCATCCTCATCCAGGTCGAAAATGACGCTATAGGCAAGTTTCTCCTCGTCAGGACGAAGCGAGCAAACGAAGTTGCAAAGATGTTCAGGAAGCATTGGGATGGTCCGGTCGACCAGATAGATGCTGGTGGCACGTTTCACTGCCTCCTTGTCTATCACACTGCCCTCGGTGACATAGTGTGACACATCGGCGATATGCACACCCACCTCCCAAAGTCCGTTGTCGAGGCGACGGATAGAAAGCGCGTCATCGAAGTCCTTGGCATCGTGTGGGTCGATTGTCATCGTACAAACATCGCGGAAATCCTCACGCTCCTTGTAGTCTTGTTCGGTGATTTCTCCTGTAATCTTGTTGGCGGCATCCTCCACTTTCTGCGGATACTTGTAAGGCAATCCATATTGGGCGAGGATGGCATTCATCTCCACATCGTTGTCGCCCGTCTGTCCGAGAACGTCAACGACCTCACCGACAATGTTTTTCGAGTCCTTGCTTGGCCACTGGGTAATCTTGACAAGCGCCTTGTCGTTGTTCTTGCCGCCCTTCAGCTTGTTCTTGGGCACAAAGATATCACTCACATAGAGGTTTCCCTCTGGCACCAGGAACGCCAAGTCCTTGTTCACTTTCAACTTACCGACGAAAGTGTCTTTGGCATGCGAGAGAATCTCGACCACCATGGCCTCCTTCATGTGTTTCTGCCGACGGGCCATCATCGTGACCTTCACCTTGTCGCCATTAAGGGCGAACATCGAGTTGCGCTCTGCCACGAACACAGGGTCACCGCCGCCTTCAGGAATGAAGGAGTTCTTGCCGTTCGCCTTGCGGACGAAAGTGCCTTCTTGCACTTGTCCCTTCGTATTGAGTTTGTATGAGTTGTCTGAAACTTTGACCAAGAAGTCGTCAAAGGCCATGTCGTCCATAATGTCTATGGCGAGCATCTTGAGAGGATGCGTATTGAGGTTCAACGTCTTGAATATCTGTTTGAAACTCAACGTCTCGTCAGGTCTCGACTGGAAGAAGTGTTCGAGCTTTGGCGCAAGCTCCTTCTTTGTCATCCTTTTACCGCCTTTCTTTCCTTTTCCCATAGTCTTGGATTTTTTATGATTGTATGCTGCAAATTAACGAAATAAAATTGAGATTAACAAAATAACGACTTTATTTTTTCATGACAATTGGATAAAAAGGACAACAACGTAGGTAAAGAAGAAGAAAAATAGAGAGGCAAAGACTACATCCGGAAATAAAAACAAATGAATTTGTTTTGTATTCCAGTCATTTGCACTATCTTTGCAGTTCAAAGTGGTTTTAAACCTGTTAAGAATGAAATGGAATAACCGTGAACGGAAGATTTACCGTGTCACAATCTTGGGCAGTATCATCAACGTGGTGCTGCTCTTGTTTAAATTTATTGCCGGCATCCTTGGTGGTTCTGCCGCCATGATTGCCGATGCCGTGCACTCTTTGTCCGATTTCGCTTCGGATGTAGTAGTGATTGTGCTCGTCAAACTGAGCAGCAAGCCGCATGACAAAGACCATGACTATGGACATGGGAAATACGAGACGCTGGCTTCTCTCATTATCGGCGTAGCACTGCTGATGGTGGGAGTGATGATTGCCTATACGGGCATCACCAAAATCTACCATTCCATACAGGGTGAGGAACTTCCTCAACCGGGTGTCATCGCACTGGTGGCAGCACTGGTGAGCATCGCTCTGAAAGAATGGGCCTATCAGTTCACAGTCAAGACTGGACGTGAAGTAGGCTCAGAGGCTGTCGTGGCCAACGCTTGGCACCACCGCAGCGACGCCCTCTCGTCCATCGGAACCGCCGTGGGCATCGGTGGCGCCATCTTCCTCGGAAAGCGATGGAGCGTGCTCGATCCGATTGCCGCCGTGGTGGTGAGTGTGTTCATCATCAAGACGGCCTATTCCCTTATCACCAATGCCTTGGGTGAACTGCTCGAAAAGAGTTTGCCGGATACGGTGGAAAAGGAGATTGTGGAGATTGCCGGCAGCGAAGACCATGTGAGTGAGGTGCACCATCTGCAGACCCGCCGCATCGGCAACTCTATAGCCATTGAGATGCACGTCCGCATGCCTGGCGAGATTTCGCTCTATGAAGCGCACCAACATGCCACCAATATTGAGAAAAAACTCAAGGAGCGGTTTGGCGAACAGACCCACATCGGACTACATGTGGAGCCTGTCAAAATCGACGGATGCTACCAAGCACCGCAAAAAGGAAAACAACTGACATGAAAATACTTATAACAGGAGCCAGTGGCTTCATCGGCAGTTTTATTGTCGAAGAAGCCCTCAACAGGGGATTTGACGTGTGGGCTGCCGTACGCGGCACCAGTTCCAAACGTTATCTCCAAGACCCCCGCATACATTTCATCCAACTCAACTTGTCGTCTTACGACGCTCTCTGCAAGCAATTGCAAAACCAACAGTTTGACTATGTGGTGCACGCTGCCGGTGTGACCAAGTGTCTGCATGCCAAAGACTTTGAGTTTATCAACACCCGTGGAACCGAGAATCTCGTTTGGGCACTCATCAATACCCACCAGCCCTTGAAGATGTTTGTCTATCTCAGTTCGCTCAGTGTCTACGGAGCCATCCATGAACAGCAACCTTACCAGCCCATCAAGGAAAGCGACCGCCCACGCCCCAACACCGCTTATGGGAGGAGCAAACTGAAAGCCGAGAAATTCCTTGCCGCCACACACGATTTCCCTTATATTATCCTGCGACCAACAGGTGTCTATGGACCCAGAGAGAAAGACTACTACCTCATGGCGAAAAGCGTGAAACAGCACATTGATTTCGCCGTAGGCTACAAACGGCAGGACATCACCTTCGTTTATGTCAAGGATGTCGTGCAGGCTGTGTTCCTCGCCATCGACCACGGGAAGAGCGGCAGAAAGTATTTTCTCAGCGACGGGGCAGTGTACCAGTCAAGCACCTTCAGCGATTTGATTCGCCACGAACTCGGGAATCCTTTCCTTTTGCGTGTCAAGGCGCCTTTGTGGGTGCTGCGTGTGGTGACAACCATTGGAGAGTACATGGGACGCATCACAGGAAAAATAAGCGCCCTGAACAACGACAAATACAACATTCTCAAACAGCGCAACTGGCAATGTGACATCACACCGGCACAACAAGAATTGGGGTATGCTCCACAATATAATCTGGAACGGGGTGTCAAAGAGACCATCGCATGGTATAAACAAGAAGGATGGCTGTAAGATTAACTCCTCAACAAGAAAGATGATGAACTACCTCATAAAACTGTTTAAGATAGAAAAGACACCCCGCAAGGGACTATTCGCCTTGGAATGGGTGGTGATGGCCTATTTGGTCCTCACGCTCCTCGTTGTGCTCTTCGCCTACACCAAGGCACAGAACCCCGACTCGATGATCTGGGGCCGCATCCGCATTGGCGCCATGACGGTGGCTCTGTGGATTGTCTACCGCTTGGTGCCCTGCCGTTTCACCCGACTGGTGAGGGTGGTGGCACAGATGGCGCTGCTCTCCTGGTGGTATCCAGACACGTATGAGCTCAACCGCATGTTTCCCAATCTCGACCATGTGTTTGCCGCCTATGAGCAGCAACTCTTTGGTTGTCAGCCCGCCTTGCTGTTCAGCCAGCATTTCCCGAGCCATATCATCAGCGAGTTGATGGACATGGGCTACGCCTCCTACTATCCGATGATTGCCGTCATAGTGTTCTTCTATTTCTTCCGGCGCTACGAGGAGTTTGAGCGAGCCTCATTCATTATCCTTGCCTCGTTCTTCATCTACTATGTCGTATTCGTGTTTGTGCCTGTAGCCGGTCCTACCTTCTACTACAAGGCCGTTGGACTGAGCGACATTGCCAAGGGCGTATTTCCCAACATCCATGACTATTTCAACTACAACACCGACTGCCTTCCCGCCCCCGGCTATACCGATGGCATCTTCTACCAGATGGTGGAAAGCGCCAAGAATGCGGGAGAACGCCCCACAGCGGCATTTCCAAGCAGCCATGTGGGAGTGAGCACCATCCTCATGCTTTTGGCTTGGCACAGCAAGAATCGCAGGCTGTTTTTCATCCTCCTGCCCTTCTATGTGTTCCTTTGTATGGCCACCGTCTACATCCAGGCCCATTATGCCATTGACGCCATCGCAGGTTTCTTCTCCGCCATCGCACTCTATTTCATCCTTCTTTTCGTCTCAAGGGGATGGAAAGTAAAAGCCTGATTCCGGACAACATTATATATATAGAATATAAAAATCCCCTGCAACAAAGCCTTGACTTGTTGC
>JBNMIE010000049.1:0-17008 GCA_050873125.1 Prevotella sp. | reverse complement strand
TAGCCAAACAAAGAAGGTTCCGGTGGTGCCTTTTTCGCCTTTTCCAGCATTTTGACCCAGTCTTTTTCTGGCTCTTCAAGGAATGTGTAACAGTTTACATAATACATCAGCATAATTCTTATCATTGTCGCCAGTCCTGAGAAGTCTTTAATTTTGTTATATATCTCGGTGAAGATTTGGAGAAGATAAAAGAATAGTGTAACTTTGCAAGCACTTGAGAGAAAGCAATTTTATCACTATATATTGCAAAACCATTCGCTGAGTTGAGATTCATGCAATCTCACATCTGGCGATTCCCCTCCTCCTTTCATTGCCCGGTACTCGCAAGAGGCCGGGTTTTTAGTTGAGACTATTTACACAATTATATACTAAACAAAACTTTTCAAGATGAAAAATTTAACTCATTTGTTATGGGCAATTCTTTTCTTAGCTCTTCCGACGGTTGTCTTTGCAGACCGTTACGACCAGTATTATCAGAACTTGCCCTGTCCCATGAGCAAGCCGGCCTTGCCAACAATCCCCAACAATAATGTCTCTCTTACAGATTTCGGCGGTGTTGGTGACGGCGTGACCCTCAACACAGATGCTTTCAGCAAGGCAATGAACGCTTTGGACAAACAAGGCGGTGGACACCTCAATGTTCCTGCAGGAATCTGGCTCACCGGACCAATTGCCTTTAAAAACAATGTTGACTTGCACTTGGAGAAGAATGCCATCATTCTTTTCTCCGCCGACAAGCGTCTGTTCCTCGACATTGACAAGGCTACAGGAAAGATGAATGCCCGCTGCAAACCTGCCATTAGCGCGTCTAAAAGAAAGAACATCAGCATCACGGGTGAAGGTATCATCGATGGTAACGGAAAATGGTGGCGCCCCGTGAAACGCTCAAAGATGAGCGACGTGGAATGGAGCGCATTCAAGACTTTGGGTGGTACTGAGACTGACGAGGGAAAACTTTGGTTTCCCTACAATCTGAAGAACTACAAAAATGTGACCAGTTCGCCTGAAAAGGAAGAAAAGCTCCGTGCCGACTTGGTACGTTTCACTGACTGTGAGAACATTCTCCTCCAAGGAGTGACTTTCCAGAACTCTCCACGATTCCATGTACATCCCGTACGTTGTACCAATATCATCGCCGATGGCATCAGCATTCGTTGTCCATGGAATGCCCAAAACGGAGATGCCTTCGATTTGACCAATTGCAAGAATGCTCTGATTGTCAACAATCTTCTCGATGCCGGTGATGACGGGTTCTGCATGAAAGGCGGTATAGGACAATCAGGATTGGAAGATGGTCCATGTGAAAACATTCTCATCGAAAACAACACGGTGTATCATGCTCATGGCGGTTTCGTTATTGGTAGTGACGTCTCTGGCGGTATGAAAAACATTGTCGTACGCAACAACCGTTTCTCTGGCACTGACACAGGATTGCGTTTCAAGAGCAGCGTTGGTCGTGGCGGAAAGACAGAAAACATCTTTATCAGCAACATTTATATGACTGATGTGAAAGATCAAGCCATCGTTTTCGAGACCACCTATGCGGACAAAGGCTACACCGTTGGCAAGGACAGCAAAGGCAAAGAGGTCCAGCCTGCAAATCAGCCTTTCAGCCCCAACTTCGGTGGCATCCATATTTCCAATATTGTGTGTCATGGTACAAGTGAAGGTATTGTCGCTCACGGAGCACAAGGGATGGTTCATGACATCGTGGTGGAAAACAGTACCATCTTCTATACAAAGAAAGCCACGGACAGTGACGCGGCTTGTGGGGTTAAACTCAACAACGTGAAATTGTTGACCTATTAAAATTATTATCATATATAAATAAAGGTGTGTCACACATTGGATAGTTCCCAGTATGACACACCTTTATTTTTTATTATTTCACATCAATCTGTGTTGATGATGTAGTCAAATCCACTCCTTTGGCGGTGAGTGTCACAGCACCTTTTCCCTTTGTACTCTGCAGCACAACCAGGCATTTGCCTGAGAAAGCGCGGCGTTTATTGTCCTTAAACAGTTCCATGGATGCGGCATTTCCATTGTCCACACCCGCTATCGTGGCAGGACCGCTAAGCGAGAAATAGAGTTGATTCTCTGCGTTGGGACAGAGATTACCATCTTTGTCCACGACCTCTACAGTGACAAAAGACAAGCTCTTGCCATCCGCCTTGATTATCCGTCTATCTGGTGTAAGACGCAGATGATGGGGTGCACCAGCGGTCCGTATGATCTTTTCACCCACCTTTTTGCCGTCCTTTCGTGCCACCACCCGAATGCTGCCAGGATGATAGACCACCCGCCACATCACATGATACTGATGGCTGTCCGCCTTTTTTCTAACACCGGCACTCGTGCCATTGACAAAGAGTTCCACTTCATCCGCATTGTTGTAATAGCACCAAAGGTCAACAGTTTGTCCATCAATCCAATTCCAATGCGGGAAAAGATGGAGCACAGGTCTATTGGTCCACTCACTTTGATAGAGATAATAGGCATCCTTGGGGAAACCTGCCAAATCTATGACGCCAAAATAACTACTTCGGGCAGGATAGCCGAAAGGTGTAGGTTCTCCGATATAGTCAAAACCTGTCCACAAGAACTGACCGGCACAATAGGGTTCATGTTTCACCGCATCAAGCGATTCCTCATGTGACGATCCCCATGGAGCGTGTTGGTTGTCATAACTGCTGCACTGATAACTGGGATCAATCCATTTCCGGTCCCAACGAGAAGGGGAAAGATAGACTGAATCACTTGGCATCTTGTAGCAACCGCGGGATTGGAGGGCAGACACGCTCTCGGTGAAAAAGAAGGGTTTGCCAGGGAAGTTCTTCGGAACATCATGCGATTCCTTCACATGGTAGTTGAACCCAATGATATCTATGGCCCCACTCTTGAAGAGATGATTGGTAGGTTTCGGTTCATTGCAACCTGCCGTGATGGGACGGGTGAAATCAAGCTTGCGCACAATATCAGCCAACCGTTGTGTGAGCAACGAGTTGACACTGAGTTCCTTGCTATTGGCAAGTGTCGAGGGGTCATGTCCCATATTGAGCAAAAGATTGGCCTGCTCCAATGTGAGGTTGTCGGCACTGGCACTTGACCATTGCTCGAGCACTTCATTGCCAATACTCCAAATCATCACAGACGGATGGTTACGGTCACGTTTGACAAGATCGGTCAAATCGCGCTCATACCATTTGTCGAAGAAGCGGGCATAATCATTCTTGGTCTTACGGCGGCGCCACATATCGAAAGACTCGTCCATCACGATAAAGCCCATGGTGTCACACATGTTCAGCAATTCGGGTGCTGGAGGATTGTGGGAACAGCGCAAGGCGTTGCATCCCATCTCTTTGAGCATGACAAGTTTGCGATGCATGGCATCCTCATTGATTGCCGAGCCAAGACAACCGAAGTCATGATGTTCACACACACCATTGAGTTTCATCAGTTTACCATTGAGTGAGAATCCACGATCATCATCAAAGATAAATGTGCGGAAACCAGTTGTGGTCAAATAAGTGTCCACCACCTTATCACCGACAATCACATCTGTCTTCAGCGTATAGATATAAGGATTCTCCACCGACCACAGTTGAGGATTGCTAAATGCCAATGTCTGCTTAAACTCCTTGGTTTTTGATACCGTAACAGGAGAGGAATGCGAAGCCACCACTTTACCTTTAGCATCAAGCAAAGAATTGCGCAAGACCGCTTTTGCTGTGTAATCAAGCAACTCGTTGACCAAAGTTACGGTTACGTTGACTTTTGCCTGTCTTCCATCCACACGCGACACCACATGTGTGCCCCAATGAGCCACATGGAGATCTTCCGTTTTGGTAAGCCACACATGTCTATAGATGCCACATCCACTATACCAACGGCTGTTGGGTTGGTCGGTATTGTCCACCTTGACCGCTATCACATTGTCTCCTCCCCGATTCAAATAAGGAGTCAGGTCATACTCAAAACTGCTATAGCCATAGGGACGTGTACCGAGCAAGTTTCCATTGATATAGACCGACGCATTCATATACACACCATCAAACTCAATGAAGTACTTGTCGTATTTGTCTTTCTCGTCTATCGTGAAATGCTTGCGATACCACCCCATGCCACCCGGCAAGGCTCCGCCACCGGCACCTGAAGGATGGGAAGAAGAGAAACTGCCCTCTATCGCCCAATCGTGGGGCAATGAGAGTCGGCGCCAATTCCGATCGTTAAACTCCGGCACTTCCATGAGTTTCCCTTTCGGGTTGAGCGCAAAAAGCCAATTGTCATCAAAAAGAAGCCGTTCTCTTGCCTGGGCACATAGGGTTGTCAACAGGAAGAGCAACAGCAGCATACCATTTTTCTTCATATCTGATTGTCAGGATTAAAATTTCACTGTAACTTGCTTACCCGAATATTTCACCATTTTTCCTTTCGGAGAAAGGAGATCAAGGGCTTGTTGCTGATTGGGAGAAACAAACACCACATTGAATCTGCGCGACTTGAGCATCCCCGCAAATGTCCCCATGCGGTTGCCGATAATCAGCGTATGGGTCTTATCATTGTAGGTGAATGGAATAGTGGCATAATTGCCCTTTTCATAATTATAGTTGGTGTTCTCGTCTTCATAGAGTTCAAACTTTCCATCAGCCCCTGCATAAACATAAAGATTGATCAGTTCGGGTTGTTTCTCGTCGCTCCATTCCATCTGTGGTCCCAAAGGAAGAATCGCTCCGGCACGCACAAAGACCGGAATGCGTTCATACGGAGCAGCTGCCATGATGTCGCGTCCTCCTTCATGATATTCACCCGAATAGAAATCATACCATCCACAAGATTTGGGCAGATATACTTGACGTTGACGAGCTTTGTAGTAGCCCACAGGACATGCCATCAAGGCAGGGCCAAACATCCACTGGTCCTTGATGTCATTGACACGAGCATCATCGGTGAAGTCCATCACCAAAGCACGCATCAACGTATAGTCATGGAAATGAGCCCACCCCGCCATACTATAAAGGTAGGGCATCAGATGATAGCGAAGGCGGTCATACCACACGATACTCTCATAGGCAGGATGTCCTTGTGGAGCAATGTTCCATACTTCCCGCAAGGGCCACTGACCATGTGTACGGAAGAGAGGAACAAAACAGCCAAACTGATGCCAACGGGTCTGCAGTTCCCGCCATTCTTTCATATCCTCATTTTCTTTTCCCGTCTTACTCCACACTTTTTGTGCGTTGATATATCTATTCTCCACACAAAAACCGCCTTGGTCCATTCCCCAGAATGGTATTCCACTCAAGGAGTAGTTCATGCCAGCCGTCATCTGTGCCCGCATATCTTCCCATCGTGTGCCGATGTCGCCGCTCCAAGAGGCTGTGCTGTAACGCTGCAGTCCGGCAAAACCACTTCGGGTAAGCAGGAACACACGTTTGTCGGGATTGACCGACCGCTGCCCATTGTAGATGGCATCTGCATTCACCAAGGCATAGGCATTGAAATATTCGGTACTTGAACCAAGTGCTGTCGGCCCACAGAGCGCTTTTCGATACCCTATCGGAGTGCAATCACGCACGTTTGGTTCAGAGGCATCCATCCACCAAGCATCGATACCTTGATGATATTTCGTATAGAGATTGTCGTCCATTTGCCGCCAGAACATCTTGCGTGCTCCCTCGGCATAGGCATCATAGAACGAGCCGACATAGCCCTTGCCCACCCAGTCGCGGATGGAATCCTTCACTGCCTGGCGATAGATCCATCCATGTGAATCCAATTCCTGATAGTTGCGGGTGTTGCAGTAGAACTTGGGCCAGACACTGATCATGAAACGTCCGTGCATAGCATGCACACTGTCGAGCATTGCTTGTGGGTCGGGGAAGCGGGATTGCTCAAACTGATGGCTGCCCCACTGGTCTTCCGGCCAATAGTTCCAGTCTTGCACAATATTGTCTATAGGAATATGCCTTTTACGGAATTCGGCAAGTGTCTTCTCTATATCCTTGGATGTCTTATAGCGTTCACGACTCTGCCAAAATCCCATTGCCCAACGGGGCATCACCTGGGCTTTGCCCGTAAGCGTGCGATAACCGCTGATTACGCCATCCATAGTCTGCCCGTAGATGAAATAATAATCCATGTCACGTGCCATCTCACTCCACACACTCAGACGACTCTGCTCTTCTTCCGTCTGTGGCTTGGCCACTCTCAGTCCGCAATAGCTGGTGCCGCCATCAGGTTTCCATTCTATCCGAATCGGTGTGCGAACTCCCTTTTCCAACGGAACGGTGAATTTATAAGAATTAGGATTCCATGCTGTGCGCCATCGTTCCGCCACCACTTCCTTGCCACCAATGAAGACTTTAGTATAACCGGCATAGTAGAGTATGAAGCGGTAAAGGCTCTGCACAGGGGCTTCGATAAATCCTTCATAAACCACCTTCGCACCGCTCAGCTTGAAATTCTTGGGCAAATTGCCCATCACATGGGCATGTTCAAAATAGATGGAGTCTTCCTGACGCTGCAGGGTCTTTCCTTCTTTATCTGTATAGGTTCCCGTGAGCCCCCCACGTTTGCCATTCTTATCATAGAGAGTGAAAGCTCTGTTCAACTGCAGATAGTCATCGGGATTTCCCCAACGGCAGAGTGAATAAGAGTCCCAAAGGAGTCCATACCCCTTGTTACTGACAGCAAAAGGAACAGAGATTTTCGTATTGTATTGGAAGAGTTCTTCATTCTTCCCTTTCATATTGAGTTCTTCAGCTTGATGTTGCCCCAGTCCATAGAAAGCCTCATCGGCAGGACTGTCAAAAAGTGCTCGCCATGACCATCCTTGGCGCTGTGCATCGGTGAGTGTCCCCACCCCAATATTTTCTGTTGGAACCGTATAGCGACTGAAAGTCTTTCCGCCTTGTCTCACCTCACTGAGCAAGGTTCGGCCCGCCTTGTCCAAAAAGACAATGCGGCCATCGGTCACATCGACACGGGCCGTAAGCCGGTTGGTCTTCACAGCCACCACTCCATCCGCCTCACTCACCTTGAAATCGGAGAATGGACGTTGTGGCACAATCATCAGACTGTGCTTTTGTGGAAAATCAGCCTCTCGGGTGGCTTCCACCCGGATGATGTCCGGATTGATGACTTGCAGCCGCACGACTCTCGCCGATTGTGCTGAAGGATTCTTCACAGGAATGGTCACACTGTTGCCATTCTGCTTATAGTCTGCCGCCACCGACTTCACGATCGGGAATAGCGACAAGGATAGGAATGTAAGGATTGATAAACAGGTTTTCATTGGTTTGGTGTATGATTGTGCGACTATCTTTTGTCGCTACTGTCTCTGATTTTCAGTTCCATCGGCACTACCTCACGGTAGATTTTCTTGTCTCCATTGATGTTGCGGAGCAACAACTCACACGCTTTGTAACCCTGGTCATGGGCATTGTCCACGATGGCAGTAAGTTTGGGGGTGACAAAGGCCGCCGAATCGCCGTCGGTGAAACCGATGATCGCCACGTCTTCCGGAATACGGAGATTCATGGACTTGATGGCATCGAAGGCGGCATAGGTGATAATATCGTTGAAAGCAAGGATGGCATCGGGGCGGTCTGGACGACTGAGCAACTTGATGGCCGCCTCACGCGCCACATCAAAGTCAATTTTGTCGCATACCACCAACGTGCGGTCTACCGGAAGGCGGTTTTCATGAAGCGCTTCAATATAGCCATGTTTGCGCCGTCGCACCATGTCAAGATGGTTGGGACCGCCAATGAAAGCGATGCGCCTGCTGCCGGTGTCTATTAGATGTTGGGTGGCCTGTTGGGCTGCTACATCGCCGTCGGCAACAACTGAGGAGAACAGCTCGGGAAGACAGGTCCGTGCGAAAAACACAAGCGGAATACCCATCTTGTGGATTTCCTCGAAATGGGAATAGTCCACAGTGTCCTGTGCTAAACAGGCAATGATGCCCTCACAGTGCAGGCTAATGAAATTGTCCACCGCCTCAGCTTCTCGTTCATGGTCTTCATGACTGTTACTGCTGAACACGGAGTAGCCTTCCTTGCGGGCATAGTCCTCAATGCCATCGAGCACAGCCGCATAATAGTGGGTCACGAGATTGGGCATCACCACACCAATAATACGCGGAGCCTCCTTGCGCAAACTTTGCGCAAAAGGGTTGGGACGGTAGTTCATTTCCTTGGCAAGAGCTTGTATGCGGCGTTTCATGTCATCGCCCACTTCATGGCTGTTGCGGAGTGCCCGCGACACGGTGGCAATGCTAACGCCTAATTGTTGCGCTAAATCTTTAAGTGATGTGCGGCGTTGTTTCATCTTACTGCTGATAATATCTGATGCAAAGATAATGCAAACGAGCACGATGGAAGTTTACTTTCAAATTGTCGAATGCTGCTTATCCTCTGCAAATATACTAAACTTTATCGAAAGCGCAAACGTTTACGTTACATTTTCATCCACAAACCACACAATATGCACAAAAACACAGTAATTTTGCACTGCAAATAAGAAAGTAATGAATAGTTGATAATAAGTTAGTTAGAAAAGTTAAGGCTGGTGTTGTTGAGAAACAACACCAGTTTTTTTATTCCCCGAGGCTCTTCTTCTGTGCTTTTCCATCATCAGAGAAAGACATCTGTCAAAAGACACATTCCGCACAATTGGCTATTTTGTCGCCAAGAACCACTTTTTTTACTGAAAATAGGGTAAATAGACATGACTTTAGAAAATAAAGTCGTACCTTTGCACGTCATTATATAAATATAAAGAGGTGTAAACACGCTTCTTACAGTAGAAACTCTATAAATCATAATTTGTGAAATTTGCAATTATAGCTGCCGGTGAGGGCAGCAGACTGTCCCACGAGGGCGTGGCACAACCGAAACCGCTGGTTCCCCTTCTCGGTGAACCCATGATAGAAAGACTCATACGTATCTTCACAGAATGTGAGGCGACCGAGATTGTCGTCATCACCAACGAACAGTTTGTTGAGGTACAGCAGGCCCTGGCTTGTCTTGCAAAGACCGCCCCTCTGCGTATTGTCATCAAGACCACTCCCAGCAGCATGCACAGTTTGCATGCCATCGCCCCATATCTGAAAGGGGAGCCTTTCTGCCTTACCACGGTGGACACCATCTTCCACGAAGACGATTTCAAGAAATATATCCGCCACTTCCTCGAACATGAGGAGTTGGACGGCTGCATGGCGGTCACCCCTTATGTCGACGACGAGAAGCCTTTGTGGGTGGGCACAGACAAGAATCTCCACATCACAGGTTTCCACGACGCCCAGGAAGGTGACGACCATCTCATTTCCGGCGGAATCTACTGTCTGCGCGAAAAAGCGCTCACCGTGCTCGACCACTGTATGGAAAAGGGCCTGCACCGCATGCGCAATTTCCAACGTCAACTGGTAGCCGAAGGGCTTGACTTGGAGGCCTACCCCATTGAGAAGATTCTCGATGTGGACCACAAAGGTGACATAGACAAAGCGGAAAAATTCCTGCGTCGCCCCAATGCGCTCCGTCTGGTGGGTGTGTGCCGCAGCAATGTCTATTCACCCAACTGCGTCGACAGCGATGCCGCCATCATGCACGCTGTGGCTTCACAGTTGCGTGGCATGGGAAACGAGGTGAGACTCTGCAACGAGACCAACTTGACAGGCAATGCCGCTGTGGCTGAAGCTGACGGCTTTTTCAACATGGGACGCAGCCAAGAGGCTCTTCAAGTGCTCACCGAGCAAGAGGCACAAGGCAAGCATGTGGTCAATTCTCCCTGCGGTATCAACAACTGCATCCGGGAAAAGATGTTCCACTTGCTGATAGACAACGGCGTGTCCTACCCCAAAAGTTGGTTTATCCAGCAGCAGAACAAGATGCCTGAAGATGTGAGCTACCCTTGTTGGCTGAAACGTGGCGACGGTTGCGCACAACAAAAGGAAGACACCTGCTATGTGCAAAGCCCCGCAGAAGCGAAGGCTTGTCTGGAGGACTTCTGGCACCGTGGCGTAGCCTCCGTGGTGGTGAACGAGCATTTGAAGGGCGACCTGATGAAGTTCTATGGCGTTCGCGGCACTGATTTCTTCTATTGGTTCTATCCCGACCGTGTGGGCAAGTCGAAATTCGGACTTGAGGTCATCAACGGCAAAGCGCAAGGCTACAAGTTTGACGTGGATGCCGTGAAAGCGGAAGCCGACAAGGCTGGAGAAATTCTCCAAGTGGAAGTGTATGGCGGCGACTGTGTCGTGTCGCCCGAGGGCAAGACAACCATCATCGACTTCAACGATTGGCCCAGTTTCGGTCCTTGCCGCACCGAGGCATCCGTCGACATCGCCCAATGCGTGATGCAAGTGGCCAAACAGAAATAAAACAAGATAACTTCAACAACTAAGTAAAAAAGAGAAATATAAAAATGGCAAACGGCTATCGTTCCACCTTGAAATCTTCCGATACGGAAGAACATATCGACATCTATTTCTATCGCCCCATGGGCTATGCCTGGGCGTTGTTATTCCAAAAACTGGGTGTGTCACCCAACACGGTGACCATCTTGTCCATCTTCCTTGGCGTGGCTGCCGGCATTCTGTTCGGCTTCGACGACTTGAAGCTCAATGCACTGGGCATCCTTCTGCTGATTTGGGCCAACACCTATGACAGTTGCGACGGGCAGTTGGCACGAATGACGGGCAAGAAGACACCGCTCGGCCGCATTCTTGACGGAGCGGCAGGCGACTGTTGGTTTCTCGCCATCTACGTGGCCATCGCCATCCGCCTCACTTCCACCTGGGGCATTTGGATTTGGGTGCTTGCCTCGGTGAGCGGTTTTCTCTGTCATGCCAACCAAAGCCGATTGGCTGACTACTACCGCAACATCCATCTTTATTTCCTGAAGGGAAAGGAAGGCAGCGAGGTCGACGATGCCGACAAGCAGGTGGAGAAATACAACAATTTGAGTTGGAGCAAGGATTTCATCCAGAAATTGTTCCAATGGTTCTACGTGCGCTATGTCAAGGGACAGGAGAACAGTACACCAAAATTCCAAATTCTCAAAAAGGAAATCCGCCGCCGCTATCCACAGGAGATGCCCGCACAACTGCGTGAAGACTTCCGTAAAGGCAGTCTTCCCTTGATGAAATACACCAACATCCTCACCTTCAACTGGCGCAGCATCACCCTTTTCGTCTCCCTCATCATCGGATTGCCTTGGCTCTACTGCGCCGTGGAAATCACGGTCTTCACCGCCATCTATGTGTACATGCACTGGAAGCACGAACAACTGTGCATGCGCATCATCAACAAACTGGACAGTTATGAAAAATAAAGCACGCAATTTTTTCCTCGCCTTCGGCATCATTGCCATTGTCATCATGCTCTGTACGATGGACATGGACTATCATGATATTTGGAGATACTTACAGAGACTGGGACTGTATTTTCCCGCCATCCTGCTTTTGTGGGCTGGCGTCTACATGATCAACACTCTTTCCTGGTTTCTCATCATCAACGATGAGAAACGCTATAAGAATCTCTCCTATTGGCGTGTCTACAAACTGTCCATCAGCGGATTCGCTCTCAACTACACCACCCCCTGCGGACTGATGGGCGGAGAGCCCTACCGCATCATGGAGCTAAAGCCTTATATCGGCACCAGCAAGGCCACTTCGTCGGTGATTCTCTATGTGATGATGCACATTTTCTCCCACTTTTGGTTTTGGTTTCTCAGCATCTTCCTCTATATCGCCGTGCATCCTGTGAACGCCACGATGGCGATACTGCTCACCGTTATCGGCGCATTCTGCCTGTTGGCATTCTACTTTTTCTCTCACGGCTATCGCACAGGCATGGCCAAGAAGGGCATCAAGATGCTCACCCATGTACCATTCGTGAAGAATTGGGCCAAAGGTTTCATCGCCTCCAAGCAAGATACATTGGAACAGATAGACCAGCAAATCGCCATGCTCCACCAGCAACACAAGTCCACTTTTTATAGTGCGCTGTTGTTGGAACTGTCCTCACGCGTCATCCAGAGTTTTGAGATTTACTTGATTCTCAGGGCTTTCTCTGCCGACGTGAGTGTGATAGACTCCATCCTCATCATGGCTTTCTCCTCGCTGTTCAGCAACCTCATCTTCTTCACCCCTATGCAGTTGGGTTCACGAGAAGGAGGATTGGCACTGGCTGTGGACGGACTGCACCTGTCGGGTGCGCTCGGCGTCTACACCGGCCTTATCACCCGTCTGCGCGAATTGGTATGGATTGCCATCGGCATCCTGCTCATCAAGATTGGAAACAAGAACGTTAAAAACATAGAGAACCATGAACAAGCTTGACGTAAAAGGTGTGATTTTCGATTTCGGTGGCACCCTCGACACCCGTGGCGACCACTGGTCTGAGGTGCTTTGGAAAGGTTACCAGCACTTCCAAGTTCCGGTCGAGAAGGCCGACTTCCGTTCTGCCTATGTCTATGGAGAGCGCACATTGGCCACCAACCCCATCATACAACCCGACTTCCATTTTGTTGATGTTCTTCGGGAAAAGAACAAACTGCAGCTCAGCTACCTGGTAGAACAACAGAAGCTCAAGCTCAGCCAAATGGAATTGACAGACTTGGCCATCAGAATGGCACAATATGAGAACGAGCTGACCAACGAAGTGTTGGAAGAGAGTCGCTCGGTATTGGAATATCTCAAAGACAAATATCCCATGGTGCTCGTGTCCAATTTCTATGGAAACATCGAGACCGTCTTGCGAGACGCTGGCATCGACAACTATTTCAAGCGCATCATCGAGTCGGCTGTGGTGGGTGTGCGCAAGCCCAACCCTGCCATCTTTGCCCTTGGAGTGTGTGCCCTTGACCTGCCCGCCTCCCAAGTGGTGGTGGTGGGCGACACCTTCACCAAAGACATCGCCCCCGCCCATGCCCTCGGTTGCCACACCATTTGGATCAAAGGACTGCAATGGGAAGAGAAACAATATGACGAGACACTGCCCGACGGCATCATCTCAAGAATCTCCGAACTGAAGAATTACTTGTAACTATTGTAGTTTTAGCGAATAACAATATATAAATAAGCCAATGTTCCATGTGCACCTCTCTTTGGACACACAAAGAACATTGGCTTTTATCATTCCACAGAACTTACTTGATGCCTCAAGACAAAGGCCTATTTTCACTTTGCTTTGTAGCATTCATCATATACCGCCAGACCCTTCACGGTAAGAAGATATTTCTGCCGAGGATGACGTGGAGAATTGGGATATTTCATTCTTACCAAGCCTTCAGTAATGGTTGGTGTAAGAGAGTATTCAAGATAATTGGGACGATTCTTCAAACCTATATCCCTCATCATTTCCTTTACGCTTTTTCTCCTGAACCTATCACACCAAGTAATCGTTTGATGTTTTCTGATAATGCAAATGCAATATTGCTCATACTTGCATGGGTACTTGTATGGGTACTTGTATGGGTATCATCAGCATCTATTCATTTTATTTCTCATACCCCTCGTAATAATAGCTCTGCTCAATCCCCTTGAATATCACTTCGCGGTTCTCTGTGTCGGAAGTGAGGTTCTGCGAGAGGAGGTAGCGCAGTTCGAGGTCGTTGATGGGTGAGCGTTCCATCGCCGAGAGGTATTGGTCTTTGTCCACATACTGCCAGTTGACCACTTTGCCAAGAGAACGCTTGAGCATCATGTCGAGCCAAATGCGGGTGGAACGGCCATTCCCCTCCATGAAAGGATGGCACACATTCATCTCGACATATTTCTCTATGATATGCTCAAAGGTGTCTTCAGGCATCTTTCCCACGGCAGAAAGGGCGGCTTCAAGATAGAGACAATTCGCAAAGCGGAATCCACCTTTGGCGATATTCTTGTCGCGGACAATGCCAGCAAAAGGATACAAACCTTCAAACAGATAATGGTGTATCTGCTGAAGACCTGCCGTGGTGCCAACAGGTATCTTATCTATATCACCCGACTCATAGAGGCGGTGTGCATTAGCTAACGACTTTTCGTCAATTTCCTTTGTTGTCATAATCAATTGAATTGTTTTTGCCCTTTTAGTTTAATGCGATTGATGTCTTTCCTTGCCACATCCTTTTATTCTTTATGCACAAAGATACAAACAATCCTTGATAAATACAAACGATCATGGGAATAGTTAATCTATCCTTATTCAATATAGCACTGTCTCAAAGTTTTATTGTCAATATCGCTCCAACTCCTTTTTCAGTTTCTCTTTTTTCATCTGTTTCCGAGCCTTGACGATGCCGCCTACATTGAACTCGTAAGGACTGTTTGGATCTTCACGCACAAAGACTTGTGCTCCCGACTTCGGGTCCTGCACCGACTCTACCAACGCATCCCGGGCAGACTCCTTCACCACTTGACAGGAAGTGAACGCCAATATCAGGATGAAAAGTATGTAACGATAAATAGAGGTCATATCCAAAATATTATTATCAAATGCCCTTGTTTCAAAAAGCCGGTTTTATGCATATTGTTGCACACCAACCTGCTGTAGACAACGTGATATCCTGCAATCCTACGCCTTCCACTTCATAAATATAATACTTAATCGGAGCATCTTTCGAAGATTTCAACTTCACGTTTAACCCTGATTGAGCCAAAGCTTTCACAGCCTTTTCAAATATATCATTTACTGAGATTTTTGAATTTTTCAATGGATACAACCTATATTCCCATTGGAATAGCATATCATTTTTTACGTCAAAACCTGCTTCCGCAACAACAACCGCATCAAACAACTTATAACAAAAAACGCCCCTGAAATCTTCACCATACAATCCGACTGAAGTAAACTGGCTTTTCTCTGTCAACTCTACTTTTCCATATGCATTGCCATTAAAAGCATTAATCTTGCTTACAGCATTCAATTTCATCTTTTGGCAAGCAGACATCAACTCGTCAGAAGTACACTTCGCTGAAAGATTCTTAGCGCCAAACGGATGCAAAATAAGTTGCTTTAAAATTCCCTCTTTTGCTTTTGCCTGTGGAAATTTCTTTGGCAGCCGTTTAACACTCAGCACTTCAAAGACATCTTTACCTTCTTTCGATGTTTCAGCATTCGTCCAATATGCAATCGTACGAGTCTCCTTACACTTAAACGCTTTTGTCTCCAAATCAAAAACCTTGCGCTCCGTCCAGTTGCCTTTGCTGTCATATCGGGTGTATTCATAAGAGTATCCTTTATTCTTGAATACGGTTGATGCCTGGAGTGCAATATACCCCTTGGCATTATATTCATAAAGCCACACACCAGCGAAACCATCCATGATTCCACTCGACATGTGATATTTTTCCGCCAATATGCGGTTCAAAGTATCATAGGAATACTCATAGTCCATGCTTCTCAAGTAAAGATGAGACAAATATCCATCTGCATTACGTTGTAATTTACTGCCGGCACTGATTTCCTCTCCCCAACAATAAGACAATGCACCGTCTGACGTAAAACGATAAAATCCTTGTTTTGTCTCATTACTTTGTCTCACCACACACTCTTTCACGTTTCCGCGCAAGTCGAAAGCTGCGGCATCGTGATACTTTTGGGCTGAGACACATGCCACCCAAAGGAGCGCCATCAATAATAGAATGTTTTTCTTCATCATAGTAAGTTTTGATTTTTAGATATAATATTCCGCCGAATCCACAAGTCCTGCCCTTAGGGCATACTTGGTGGCTTCGTGCGCATTGTTGACACCCAGTTTGCGGAAGATATTCTTGCGGTGGGTATTGACCGTATGGAAACTCGAGAAACGCTTCTCGGCTATTTCCTTGGTGGTCATGCCCAAGGCTATGTCTATCAAGATTTCCCGCTCTGTCTTCGTCAGGTTGACGGGTTCCCGCTTCTCTTGTCTTGGCGCAAGGAGCATCTCGGTAATCCGTTGGCATAGGAACCGCTGGCCGTGCATGGCATACTGAATGGAGGTTTTGATCTCCGACAAGGGTGACTCTTTCATCACCACGCTGATCAACTTGCTCGATGCTGTCACCTGACGCACAAAGTCCAAACTCAGGTCTTCACTGAAAAGCAGCAGACTGGCCTTGGGAAAACGCTGACCGATAATCAGCAGTTCCTCCACATCGTTGATATCGAAAAGGGTATAGTCCAGGATGACCAAACTTTCCGGATATGTCGACAGCCGGTCTATCAAGTCGGCCTTGTCTTCCGCATATTCATAAGTGCAATCGTCCAATTGTTGGACGAGATAAATCAACCCTGCCCGGGTGATGTCTTGTCTATCTGCCAGTATAACGTTCATCTCTCTTCTCTCCTATTTTTGTTATACGTTCTTACACAAGAATACTGGGTATGCCGCTTACATCGGTATCCACTCCTCGCCTTCCAATTCGCATTTGGTGAATCCCATCTCCTTGGCTTTCTCCTCGCCGAAGGTGAAATAGACGGCATCCGCCTCATCGCAAACTTCGCCCATACTGTTCTCAACCACGACGTGTACTGTGACAAGATTGCGCATCTGCTTGGTGATTCGTCCACGCAGGGTGATGAGACTGTCGGTAGACATGAGCGGCTTCTTGAACCTCACCTCAAGCTTGGACGTCACGCCACAGGTCTGAAGTTTGCGGAAGATCACCCACCCCGCCGTTTCATCGATCATCGCACTAATGACACCTCCATGCATGGTGTTGAGCCACCCTTGGAAGTTGCCGTTGGGTTTCCAATAAGAAACAATTTCGTCGCCATCCTCGAAGAATTCCATATGGAGTCCGTTCGGGTTTTCTGGCGCACATCCGAAACAGTTATAGCCGTCTTTGTGCACCCATGGGTTCTTGATTTTTCTCATACGCTATCGCTATATTATTTATATTTCAACCCTCATGGGGTTGGCATTTAACCGCAAAAGCCGCATGCTTTCATGTTTCCACATAAAAGACATACGGCTTTTCCTATTGAGTTTCCCTTGCGGGAGAATGTCACAAAACGTTGAGGCGTCCGCCTTTTGT
>JBNMIE010000048.1:0-17043 GCA_050873125.1 Prevotella sp. | reverse complement strand
GTGGAAACTACCATCGGTCAAAGTTACCTTCAAACCAGTCATTGGGAAGCCACCGAGAACACCATTAGACAAACAATCAGCAAAACCCTTCTGTACTGATGGAATGAATTCCTTAGGAATGTTACCACCCTTCACCTCGTTAACGAACTGAAGACCGCCTTCCTTGAAGTCAGGATCAACAGGACCAACATTCACGATGATATCAGCGAACTTACCACGACCACCGGACTGCTTCTTGTAAACCTCACGGAGGTTAACAGTCTTGGTGATAGCCTCCTTGTAGTTAACCTGAGGCTTACCCTGGTTACATTCTACCTTGAACTCGCGCTTCAGACGGTCAAGGATGATGTCGAGGTGAAGCTCACCCATACCAGAGATGATGGTCTGACCGCTCTGCTCGTCAGTGCGAACAGTGAAGGTAGGATCCTCTTCAGCCAACTTAGCGAGACCATTGTCAAGCTTGGCAACGTCGGCCTGGCTCTTAGGCTCTACGGCAATACCGATCACAGGATCCGGGAATGTCATAGACTCGAGCACGATTGGGTGTTCCTCGTCGCAGAGAGTATCACCAGTGCGGATATCCTTGAAACCTACACCTGCGCCGATATCACCAGCGTCGATGCTTTCCATAGGAATTTCCTTGTTTGAGTTCATCTGGAACAGACGGCTCACGCGCTCTTTCTTGCCAGAACGTGGATTGTATACGTAGCTTCCTGCAGTAACCTTACCAGAGTAAACGCGGAAGAACACCAGACGGCCCATGAATGGGTCAGTAGCGATCTTGAATGCGAGAGCTGCTGTAGGCTCGTCCTCAGAAGGCTTACGATCCTCCTCTTCGTCAGTCTCAGGATTGGTACCAACAATGTTGATTGTATCGAGAGGTGAAGGAAGGAATGCACAAGTATAGTCGAGAAGAGGCTGCACACCCTTGTTCTTGTAAGAAGAACCACAGAGCATTGGGCAGATTTCCATTGCGATGGTACCCTTGCGAATAGCGGCGATAATTTCCGCCTCAGAGATTTCCTGACCGTCGAGATACTTCTCCATGAGGTTGTCATCGAAGTTGGCTGCGTTCTCCACGAGTTTCTCGCGCCACTCGTTGCACTCGTCAACGAGGTCAGCAGGAATATCCTCGATCTCGTATTCAGCGCCCATGGTCTCATCATGCCAAAGGATAGCCTTCATCTTGATGAGGTCAACCACACCCTTGAAGTTCTCCTCAGCGCCGATTGGCACCTGGATAGGACAAGGATTGGCACCCAGAATATCTTTCATCTGCTGTACAGTCTCGAAGAAGTCTGCACCAGAACGGTCCATCTTGTTCACGTAACCGATACGAGGAACATTGTACTTGTCAGCCTGACGCCATACGGTCTCAGACTGTGGCTGAACACCGTCGGCAGCAGAGTAAGTGGCGATAGCGCCGTCGAGCACACGGAGTGAACGCTCAACCTCTGCAGTAAAGTCAACGTGTCCCGGAGTATCGATCAAGTTGATCTTATAGGTCTTGTTTTCCCAGTTCCAGTTACAGGTTGTAGCAGCGGAAGTGATAGTGATACCGCGCTCCTGCTCCTGAGCCATCCAGTCCATCGTAGCTGCACCATCGTGAACCTCACCAATCTTGTGAGTTTTACCTGTATAGAACAGGATACGCTCAGATGTTGTAGTCTTACCGGCATCGATGTGGGCCATGATACCGATGTTACGAGTCAAATGTAAATCGCGATTTGCCATTTTCTTTTACCTTTATATATAATATTAGAATCTGAAGTGAGCAAATGCGCGGTTAGCCTCAGCCATGCGGTGCATATCCTCCTTACGCTTGAAGGCGCCGCCCTGGTTGTTGTAGGCATCCATAATCTCAGCAGCGAGCTTTTCAGCCATGCTCTTACCGCCACGCTTGCGTGCGAAAGCGATCATATTCTTCATAGAGATGCTCTCCTTGCGGTCAGGACGGATTTCTGTAGGAACCTGGAAAGTGGCACCACCGATACGGCGGCTCTTCACCTCCACCTGAGGAGTGATGTTGTCGAGGGCAGTCTTCCAGATTTCGAGGGCAGACTTCTCTTCCTTGGCCATTTTCTCCTTTACAGTATCGAGAGCCTTGTAGAAGATTTCGTATGAGGTATTCTTCTTACCATCATACATCAGATGATTTACGAACTTAGAGACCTTCTGGTCGTTGTAGACGGGATCCGGAAGGACCACACGCTTCTTTGGTTTTGCTTTTCTCATTTTGTTTTGAAAAATTTCTTTGCTTGGGGCTGTTTCATTGTTCTTCAACATCCTCACCAGGACATTTACTCAACCTGTGTTAACAATTCTCCAGCAAAACGATTTAATTTAATAATGTTTACCTTCTCCGGTAAAGTTTTTTACTTCTTAGCTTTTGGACGCTTAGCTCCGTACTTGGAACGACGCTGCAGACGGTTGGCAACACCAGCGGTATCAAGTGTACCACGAACGATGTGATAACGAACACCAGGAAGGTCCTTCACACGGCCACCGCGAACGAGTACGATTGAGTGCTCCTGCAAGTTGTGTCCTTCTCCTGGGATGTAGGAGTTGACTTCCTTCTGGTTTGTCAAACGAACACGGGCAACCTTTCTCATTGCCGAATTAGGCTTTTTAGGTGTGGTTGTGTAAACACGAACGCAAACACCACGACGCTGAGGACATGAATCCAAAGCAGGTGACTTGCTCTTGTCTACGAGCACCTTTCTGCCTTTTCTTACCAATTGTTGAATTGTAGGCATAATTTTACTTTTTAATTTATATATTTTTGTTTTGTTATTATCAACTGAGTTTCAAACCGGTTACAATTCACCGCTTTTGGGCTGCAAAGGTACGAATTATTCTTCGAACAACATAATATTATGGAGCCGGAGTTTTGCCGAAAGGCGGAATTTTAGTTATATATAAAATATATTAACAGTCATAAACATTATTAACACCGCAAACGAGTACTTTCTTTAGCATGCGCCCCTGTGGCTCGGAAGCCCTTTTTGCCCCACTCTGCCCTTCGTCGAAAGGTGACAATGGATGGACAACGAAACGGGAAAAGACAGAAAAGGGGCGGCACCGCCAAAAACGGATGCCGCCCACACTATATCTGTGGCAGGACTATGCCTCGCCCTTGCTCGGATTGAATGGAGCGATGGTGCGGGGTTCCTGGTTAGGAATCTGGATCTTGCCAAACTGCTGTTCGTAGCTGACGATGTTCTCCTGCAGAGCCTGGAGCAAACGCTTGGCGTGCTCTGGAGCCAGGATGACACGGCTGCGGACCTGTGCTTTGGGCACACCGGGAAGGATGCGGGCGAAATCGAGCACGAAGTCGCTGCTTGAATGTGTTATGATGGCAAAGTTGGCATATTCGCCCTGTGCCACTTCCTGTGGAAGGTCAATCTGGAACTGACCCTGATTCTGTTGTTCTTTCTCGTTCATAATTGTTGTGTTATTAATGGTTATTACTGTTTTTATATATAAATATAGGTGAAAGTAATGCAAAGGTAAGGAATAATCGTCACTTCTCAAAGGTTTGAGATACAAAATTTGTAAATCTTTCCTCTTCTGACAATATTTATTATTAAATTTGCAGAAGATAGGGCGCCCAAGAAAATGAGAGGAAACTTTCCTGGCCCGCAGAAACGAAACAATTGTTTAACTAAATACACAACAAAAATGAAAAGAATGCTTTCTTGTGCAGCCGTGGCACTGTTCGCCACCCTGGCACAGGCACAAAACGTCAACTACACCGTCAAGGGTGTGGTGGCAGACTCCGTGAAAAGCGTGAGCGTCTTGGTCAACGAGGACTACAAGAACACCAGCAAGGTGGATGTGAAGAACGGCAAGTTCACCGTCAACGGCACAGCCGACAAGAACGCCTTCATCACCGTGGGCTACAACGGCTACGGCAGACAGGGCGTGAACGTGGCTTTCGTCAACGACGGCAAGCCTGTTGAAGTCAACATCAAGGACATGACCGTCAAAGGTTCCGACATCAACAACCAGTTTGGAGAAATCCAGAAGAAGACAAACACGAGCAACGCCAAGATGAACGCACTCGTAAAGGAATATATGGCCATCCGCCAGTCAAAGGAGGAAAAGGACAAGGCGCGCCGAGGCGAAATCGAGAAAGAGGGGTTCGAAATGGAGAAGACCAACTTCGATGACCTCATGGCCTACTGCAAGGCTCACAAGAGCGATGTCACTCCAGCCTACTTCATGAGAAGCATCGCCGACGACTTGGAATATGACGAGCTGAAAGACCTGCTCGACACCAAGGCTGCCTACTACAACCACCCGATGACCAACTACGCCAAGAGAACATTGGCTTCTCTGGAACTTCGCCGTCCGGGCAAGATGTACACCGATTTCGAGATGAACGACGTGAACGGCAAGCCTCACAAGTTGAGTGAGTGGGCTGGCAAGGGCAATTATGTGCTCGTGGACTTCTGGGCAAGTTGGTGCGGTCCCTGCCGTGCGGAAATGCCTAACGTGGTGGAGACCTACAAGAAATATCACAGCAAAGGCTACGAGGTGGTCGGCGTGAGCTTCGACAACCAACTCAACGCTTGGAAGGCTGCCATTGAGAAACTCGGTTTGACATGGCCCCACATCTCTGACCTCAAGGGATGGAAGAGCTTGGCTTCCGACCTCTACGGCATCAAGGCTATCCCTGCCAACATCCTTCTCGACGGCACGGGCAAGATTGTTGCCATCGACCTCCGCGGCGACGCGCTGCAAAATAAGCTGAAAGAAATTTACGGCTTCTAACCCATCCGCGCCTTGAGCGTGAAAACGACAAACGGGCTGCGCCATCATCTTGGCGCAGCCCGTTATTTTTTTATTTTTCCGCGGGAAAATCATACACACCTACACAAACCTCTCGCAGCCCCTGTGTTTATGCGGAGTTTGGCGATGTATGTTCCCGAAAAATCATACATGAATCATACATAAACGGGGCAAATCATACATTCTGACGCACCAAATACCGCACGCCGACCGCAAACCGCTTGCGCTTCAGCCCCTCCATATTGGCCAATCGGCGCCCGAAAAGCACCAGGTTGTCCACCTTCAGCGACGCGCCGACAATGCCTTTCAGCACTGTGAAGATCTCGGCGGCGCTCATCCACTGGCCGTCCTCCTCGCTTTCCGCCGGTGTGAAATAGAGATGGAAGTATTGTTCCACAGGCTGCTCCACTTCAAACTTTCCATTGTTGCGCATGATCAGTTTCACCTGCTCGGCGTCGAAATAGCTGCGATCCTTGGCACGGAGGGCCGCCAACGCCTGGGCATAGAGTTGCTGATAGTTCAGCTTGCCACTCACATCGATGGGCCCCGTCAACTCCACGCCGATGAAACGGCGGTTGCCCGAAGGGTCGGTGAGAATGTCAGCCAAGTTGCTCGTGGCGATGAAGGAAGCCAAGCGCGGGAACTCCTCGACATGGCGGCCATAGGGGCGCTTGAGCTTGAGCGTGGGCAACTGCACCAGGTTTTTCAAGAATCCCTGCTGCACCTGCGGCGAAATCTGGTTGAACTCGTCAAGGTTGATGAGCAGAAACTGCGACATGGCCTGATAGACCTGCCGTTTCTCCGAGAGCACCAAGTTGTCGTTGTAGCCCCACTGCAGTTCGGGTGGCAACAAGCGGCGACAGAACGTGCTCTTGTTGTAGCCTTGCTTGGAGATGAGCAGAGGCGCCACCGAGTTGCCGTATTGGCGGAAGACTCCCCCATTCCACTGGTCCACCATGCCCAAGAACCAAGTGTAGAACCAGTCCTCCCAATAGGGATTGTCCGTGGGGACGGTGCGCGCCAAGGCACGGATGCGGTCCTCGCCGTCCCATTTGCCTGCACAGGAGCAGAGATATTCGTCGATGGGATTGTAGTCGCGCACATAGTCCGACTCCAGGAAGTTTCTCACGTCGCGGATGCTCACCCGCAAGTCAGCCAACTGCACCTCGAGGGTCATGCGGTTTTGCACACGGGCATCCACCGGTTGGAACCCATACCAATATTTGTCCTTCGGCATGTATTCCACATATTTCATCACCGTGTTGTAACGGAACTCATAGCGGTCGGTGAGAATCTTCATCATCTCCAGGATGGTATCCCTCACGCCCATCCGCGAGTCCTTGTCGTCCGTTTCCGCTTTCGGTTTGTCACCGGCCACTTGCGGTATGGTCTCGGCAGAAGTGCCGGCCAAGGACATGTCCACCCGAATCGGCACCGCCTCTATATTATAATAAGGTTTAGCATCGAGCGTCAGGAGGAAGTTGTCGCGAAGGGACGATTTCTCCGAGAGAATGGGGGCCTTCGCTACCACTTGGTAGATGGGGAGCACTTGGCTGCAAGCCGTGCGGTAGAGCTGTTCGGCGTCGGTTTCCGTGTCGGGCAGCGCCCCATCCTGTGGCGCATAGCTCACCAGCACCACTACGCTTCTGCCGTCAGCTCCATCAAAGGCGGCGAACGTGGAAGGCAGCGTTGCCACGGCGCGCTTGATCTTCTCCATGCCGACACCGCCCTCGACATCTCCGAAGAGCAACATCAAGACTCCGCTGCACGATTTCATCGTCAGGTTGCCGAGCGCATCCTTCGCAAACTCCGCCACCGGATAGACATGGCGCCAAGTGGGCATTTCCTTGTAATAGCGGTAGTCGTCCAAAAAGGGAACGCTCTCGCGGAAGCGTGTCACGGTCTGCCGGGCATTGTCCTTCGACATGCGCTCCAACAGTTTTTCAAAAGGTTTGACATTGACAACGAGTTGGTTGTTCTTGTCATGGTGTACAATTGTTATTTTCATCTTTCTTGTTTTTATGATTAAACGGAGTGCCCAAAATCAGGCACACACTTTGGGCAACCGATGAACACCGCGTGGGCATCCATTGCCCAGCGCCATGTACCATCTCTAAACCCCTTGTTTGTCGTCTTCAAGTTCAGCATTTGGTGAAGTCTATCTCGTCGGAGAAATGATCAAACTCAACGTTCTCGTATCCGAAATCGGCAAAGAGCCGCTTCACGGCCGCCTGTTGTTCCGGCAGGAGCTTCATCTGTCCAAGTTTGTATCGGTAATACTGCCCCTTGCTGCCGAGCAGTTCGTGCATCCGTGCACGGAGCCTTGCCGCATCCTTCACCTTGACCTCCCGGAACAGTCCGTCGAATCCCCAAGCCATCCGCGCCACACGCAATGGGGCGAAATACTGGCACGAGCCATCCTTCAGCATACTTGGGAAGACGGCCCTTCCCTCCCCCATCCGCTCGCCATTGGCGAGGAAACAGAGATGATGCGCACAATCCTCCTGTCGCGGACATTGCGACAGGAAGCAATAAGTGACCGACTTGGGCGCCCGCCCTTCGTCAAAAGTCAGTTTCAATAGATTTTCTTTATTCATAACTGCGAATTTTTAGGTTACACAATGTTGGTTGATTTCATTGCAAAGATACTAAAATTTTCTCGATTTAGAAAGGATTTATGTAGGTTTGTGTATGATTTATGTATGATTTTTCTTTATCTTACACGAAAGTTATCTTATTGTCGCTCAATATTTTAGAGAATCATTTTTACCATTTATGTAGGTACGTATGATGAAAAGTGAAAATTCTCACGCGCGTGCGCGAGTAAGAGCACATATATTTTATAGAGCAAAGCACAACAAATCATGATATTTGCGCCTTTCTTCTCAAAATTTCTTTTTCTTTTGATAGATTATCACGATAAAGCATTAAATTTGTGGCGTTAAAAGGTCTTAGGATATAAGAAAAATAGGATATGACAAAAGCTCTCACACCCAATGGCGGCATTCCGCGGGGCATCCTCTTGGCGATGTCCATCATCGGCGGACTGACCGTGGCCAACCTATACTACAACCAACCGCTGCTTGAAGACATGCGCCAGTCGCTCGGCGCCACTGAGCTCCAAGCCAACCTCATCACCTTCATCACCCAACTGGGCTATGCGGCAGGACTCATTCTCGTGGTCCCTTTAGCCGACAAAGTGTCGCGCCGCAAAATCATCACCGTGAACATGAGCGTGGCAGTGGTCTGCTGTCTGACCATTGCCCTCAGCAGCAGCCTCAGCCTCATCTGGGCCGCCTCGCTCATTCTGGGCTGCAACAGTGTCGTTCCGCAGATGTTCATCCCCGTGGCGAGCCATTTCTCCAAGCCCGAAAACAAGTCACGCAACATGGGCATCGTGCTGACCGGGCTGTTGAGTGGCGTGCTTGGAGCGAGAGTCGTCAGCGGCTATGTCGGCGAATGGGCAGGTTGGCGCATGATGTTCGCCATTGCCGCCGCGGTCATGGCCGGTTGCCTGGTGTGCATGCTGAGCACACTGCCCGCCATGCCGAGCAGTTTCAAGGGCAGTTATACACAACTGATGAAGTCCATCGGCAGCATCTACCGACGGAATCCGACCATCCGCATCTATGCCTTGCGTGGCGGTCTGAGTTTCGGCAGCATGATGGCGATATGGTCGTGCATGGCCTTCCATCTGGCAGGAGCCCCCTTCCATGCCGGAAGCGACGCCGTGGGCATGCTCGGTCTCTGCGGCTTGGCGGGAGCCATGGCGGCCAGTGGCATCGGGAAATACATACCAAGGTTCGGCATCGAGAAGTTCTGTCGTGCCGGAAGCGTCCTTCAGTTCACCGCCTGGCTGACGGCCTGGCTGTTCTCCGACACCTATATCGGCCTCATCGTCGCCATTATCCTCGTCGACGTGGGAGCGCAGTGCTACCAGCTGAGCAACCAAAGCGGCTGTCTGTCGCTCGTCCCCGAGGCGACCAACCGCAGCAACACCATCTTCATGAGCCACCTGTTTGCCGGAGGCAGTCTTGGCACCCTAAGCGCCGGAGTGGCATGGAACTATGCCGGATGGCCCGCCGTCTGTCTGACAGGCCTCACCTTCACCCTCGCCGTGACCCTCACAACAATCCTCTTTCAGTGGAAGAAATAATATAATAAGGAATGAAAAACATATCAACCACGGTGCGACTTCCAGAGGGTTGCACACTCAACATCAAAACGTTTGACCAACTGACCACCACCGAGCTATATAATCTGTTGCACATCCGGGCAGCCGTGTTCATCGTAGAGCAGAACTGCGTCTACCAGGATGTCGACTACAACGACCAAACCGCCATACACCTATGGCTGACCAACAGCGACGGCAAGATTATGGCCCTCAGCCGAGTGTGCCCTGGCGGCACGAAACTGGGCAACCTCAGCATCGGTCGTGTCATCAGCACCGAGCGTGGCAAAGGCTATGGCACCCTCATCTTCCAGAAAGCCCTGGACGTGGCGAAACAATACTTCCCCGACACCCACTTGATTCAGATAGAGGCACAGCTCACCAAGCAACACTTCTACGAACGTTTCGGATTCCAAGCCACCTCCGCCCCCTTCATGATGGAAGGCCTGCTACATTTGGACATGGAGCTGAAGATGTAAACAAGAAGACGCCCCAAAGGAGTCCATTGTAGCCAGCCCACATGCGGAATGTGCAATCGACTGGCTTCACAAAGAAAAAGAAAGTGGAATGTCAATCCATCAACTGGTACTACCGCTCGTGGAAGGGCGATGCCAAGAAAGGGAATGAAGGAATCCTGAAAGAATTTTAAGCCCGGTTTGTTCTTCTAAAACACGAGTCTACGCGGAAAAAGTGGCAATATTGCCAAAAATTCCGCGTAGAAAGAAATTATGCAAATAAAAAGAGAATACTATTTACAACAACTCATAGATGGCAAGCAAAACGGACTGATAAAGATTGTGACGGGCATCAGACGCTGTGGCAAGTCGTTTCTTCTCTTCAAATTGTTCAGGCAGCATTTGCTCAAAACAGGAGTTGATCCAGAACACATCATCCAGATTGCACTCGATGACATTGAGAATGCAGAACTGCGTGAGCCTCTCACGTTATATAAATGTATCAAGTCAAAGATGACGGATGATGAGTTGTACTACATTCTGTTGGATGAAGTGCAGCTTGTTCCGCGATTCGAAGAAGTCTTGAACAGCCTATTACGGATAGACAATGCCGATGTTTATGTAACAGGAAGCAACTCAAAATTCCTATCAAGCGACATTATCACGGAGTTTCGTGGCCGTGGGGACGAGATTCACCTTTATCCCCTTTCTCTCTCTGAGTATTGCGAGGGCACTGGTTTGTCGCCCGCTGAAGCCTGGAAAGACTACTATACTTATGGTGGACTGCCACATATATTGTCGCTCGGAACAGAAAAAAAGAAACTTGACTACCTTAACAATTTGTTTGAAAGTGTTTATCTGATAGACATTTTGGAGCGTCAGCGTATCAAAAACAAAGCTGAGTTTGAAGAGCTTGTCAAGATTATCGCTTCTGGAATAGGAGCGCCTACCAATCCAACAAAATTAGCAAACACCTTTAAGGGTATAAAAAAAATAAACATAGATTCCATGACGATTGACCGTTATCTGGGTTATATGGAAGATGCATTCTTGATAGAAAAGGCAGAAAGATATGATGTCAAGGGGAAAAAATATATTGGAAGTCTCGCCAAATATTATTTCTCCGACCTTGGATTGAGAAATGCCATATTAGGTTTGCGGCAATAGGAAGAAACGCATATCATGGAGAACATCATATACAACGAGTTGCGCCGCAGAGGCTGTAAGGTAGATGTTGGCATGGTGGAGCAACGCTTTGTTGACGATGATGGCAAGTGGCAACGCAAGCAACTTGAAGTGGATTTCGTCGTGAATGAAGGCAGCCAAAGATATTACATTCAGTCGGCATTGGCCTTGCCCGATGAAGACAAGTGCAAACAAGAAATGGGTTCGTTACTCCGGATCAACGACTCGTTCAAGAAAATCATCATTGTAAAGGACGACATAAAGCCATGGCGTGATGAAAATGGCATCCTTACAATTGGATTGTTTGACTTCTTGATGAAGCCAGATTGCCTTGAGATGTAATAAAGAGAGAAGCAGAACTTACCAAGCCACACTTCTTCTGATATTTCAGATTCCATACCACATCATCCCTTGGGAGGAAGGACTACCGCATTTGGACATAGAGTTGAAGATAAAACTGTGGCAGTATATGAAGAAAGTATACTGTCACAGTCATTTACTCATCTGACTGTGCTATTACACTTATCATAGCGGCAATTGATTTCCATGTCATCATTAAGCATTCGTATATAACGAGCAATAAGAATAAAACGGCTTTTGTTCCTGAAGGATACGCTTCATCTGTACATATTTTGAAAAGGAGCCATATTGCATTAATCACAAGATAGATAATCGGAACAACAATTGCAGCCGGTTTTTTCGCAAGCCATATATACGGCATAGCCATCAACCCTAATATAGAATCTCTAAAACACTCTATTATTCCCCACACAAAAAAGAATATTATAATAATCCAGAACCAAGACAAAGAGAATATTTTCAGAATCAAGCATACCATTGCGATAATCATAAGATTTATGATCCATGCTTGTATAAAAGAATAAACTATTGCTCCAAGTCCTTTTATAAATGTCTTCATATTCAACATTTTTATGGTCTTATACAAAATAAGAATGAAGGAAGTTATATTATCCAAATGAATAATATAACTTCCCATGTTTCTATTTCTTTGTCAACAAATGCCAAATCTCACGTACCCACAACACGAGTGAAGAGCCTACAATAATGATAATCCAATCTACCAACTTCAATCCTTCCACATTAAAGAATTGCTGTAGACCCGGAATTTCAACCATTGCAATCTGTCCGATAAGAATTATCGCCACAATAGTCAACAAGCCATTACACCCCTTGAAATGAAGAGCACTACGCCCTGTTTCAAAAGCCCGAGCATTGAAAAGATAGAAGAAATGAGTCATGACGAATGTTGTGAAAAGCAGCGTCAACTCATAGGTCGACACGTGTCCTTTTGCCCCCAAATGCAAGTGAAGAAGATCCGTAAGTTGTGTGATTTCCGCATGTTGGAATATATAGAGCATACCAAGAAGCATGAGGAAGAAGAAACCACCAACACCAATAATCTCCCGAAGCATCGGCTTATTGAGAATAAAGGCCTTACGATCACGCGGCTTATCTTTCATCACACTCTCTGATGGCGGAAGTGAGGCAAGAGCCATGGCTGCGAATGTATCCATGATGAGGTTTATCCACAACATCTGTGTCACTGTAAGAGGAGATTCTGTACCCATGAATGCGCCACACAAAACAAGGAAACATGCAGTTACGTTCACAGTCAATTGGAACAACAAGAAACGTTGTATGTTCTGATACAACGAACGACCCCACATCACAGCCTTACCGATGCTACTGAATGAATTGTCAATAATCGTGATATCTGAAGCCTCTTTAGCTACACTTGTACCATCGCCCATAGACAAGCCTACATGGGCAGCCCTAAGAGCAGGTGCATCATTGGTTCCATCACCCGTCACGGCGACGACCTGATTTTTCTTTTGCAATGCCTCAACCAAACGTTTCTTATCCATTGGACGAGCACGAGAAATAATTTTAAGATCCAGCACCCGTTCTTGAAGTTTCTCATCAGACAATGCAGCAAACTCAGGACCCGTGATAATATTACGCTCTGTATCATTCGTATCATCCCACAATCCTATCTGACGCGCAATTTCTTTTGCGGTTCCAGGAGTATCACCCGTCACGATTTTTACACTTATACCTGCATCAACACATTCCTTAACAGCGGATGGGACATCCAATCTTACAGGATCCGCAATAGCAGCCACACCGATAAAAATGAGATTGTCTGCAACTATTTTATTTTCTTCAACAGCCTTATTCTCATTCTCTACGACTTGATAAGCAAAACCGAGAGTACGCATAGCTCTATTTTGGAATTCCGACAGTTGCTTTTCAACGACATCTTTGCTGACAGTTGAGTCCTTGCAAAGGCCTAACACGATTTCAGGAGCACCTTTGACATAAAGGACTCTTTTACCCTTCAAAACTTCCGACTCAACAATCGTTGCCATATACTTGCGTTCTGTAGAGAATGGTATCTCCGCTATAGTCTTTACGTTTTCCCGTACTGAACGATAATCAATGCCTTGTTTATTCAGCCAAAGCAACAATGCACCTTCTGTAGGATTACCTAAGATCTGAGGCTTATCTTTATCAGAGAAATCTATGGATGCGGTAGAGTTTACGGCGATTCCCTCATTAAGTATTTCCTTGGGAGTATTCCCATAAATCTTCATCTCATCCACACTCATCAAGTTCTGAGTCAATGTTCCCGTTTTATCTGTACAAATGACAGTTGTCGCTCCCATAGTTTCACAAGCATGCATTTTTCTTACAAGGTTATTTGTTTTGAGCATACGACGCATACTATATGCCAAACTTAAGGTAACTGCCATTGGTAATCCCTCTGGTACTGCGACAACCACAAGCGTAACAGCAATCATTAATGTTTGAAGAACATATGCGATGAAAGGGGCAGCTTGCTCCATCGAACTGAAACAATCTGTGCCATTCGTCACAAAATACATGATAATACGACCTATTACGATTAAAGCAGCAAAGCCATAACTTACTTTCGTAATCCAGTCACTTAAACCATCGAGTTGCTCATTAAGGGGAGTTTTTACGCTGTCATCTATCTGCACCGCTTCAAACACTTTACCTTGCTCAGTCTTGTCTCCGACTGCCAATACTTGACAAATGCCATGTCCCTCCATGACCTTCGTGCCTTTCATCACATGATTGGTAGGATATGTAGCCGCCTTATCAAAATCTTTTTCATCAACACTCTTGTGACACATAGGTTCTCCTGTCAATGTGGATTCATCTACATTCAAAGACGTTGCCTCCAACAATTCACAGTCAGCTGGGACTTCCTCACCCGTATTGAGAATAATGATATCCCCCACGACAACATCCTTTCTTGGAATCATTGTCGTATTGCCATTACGAATCACCTCAACATGCTCATCATCATTGACTTGATTGAGAATTGTAAATTCTTTGTCCGCTTGCAGTTCGAAATAGAATGCGAGCCCGGTTGCAAGAAGTATTGCAACAAATATGCCAACAGGTTCAAAGAACACAGCTGCACTCTGACCGAGTCCGAAGAACTCATAACAGGAGATACCTATTGAAAGGGCACCTGCAATCATCAAGATGATGATCAGTGGATCTCCGAATTTCTCTAAAAACTGTTTCCAAAGAGGTTCTTTCTCTGGCGGTGTCAGCACGTTGACACCATTCTTTCTTCGACTTTCGAGCACCTGAGCTTCGGTTAAGCCATTGTAATGATGTTTTTGTTCCATTGTATTAAAATATGTTTTTGTTAATATTTCACTTTACTTTTTTGTGATACTTTATTCGTAACAATTTTTTGTCGTTATCTATCTCTATCTTTCTCAACTTAGAAAATACGCTCTGCCCAAGGGGTAACGGAGCTGATTGGAGTTTCACCGCTGATGCCTTAATATCATTAAGGTGTATATTTCCAAGTTTCACATCTCGAAGATTAATAACCATTCCATCTGTAATGTTTCCGTCTGCGGTCATATAGTTCTGTCTGCCGATGATATCAGAAGCTACTGTATCGAAAATGAATTTCCTTATCGCTTCCTCTGTATTATTGTCCTGTATCGCCTCAATGCCATGAGTATATTTGTAGCAGTCTGGACGTTTTATGTTGTCTGCAGATATAGCCGACAACACATCAACAATATAAACAATATTAATGTTCTCATATCTTTTGTCTTTAGAAGATTTCTGAAGCATCACTTTGCATCGTGTTGAAATTACCATTAGGCTGAGGTATCAACTCGTAGCTTAAACCTTGATAATTCAATGATACTGAGGAATCTTTTGAGAAAGACTCTTGGGAAACAAATCCGCCTACATATCCTCCATCCATTCTTTTTTGAGGATTCCAACCTTTGCCTCCATAGAAAAACACTTGATAGGTTCCATTTGGAACAGCAATTTTATAAGAATCTCCGGCTTCAATATAAACATTCCTTACAATATAGCCATCCTGTTTCACAATAACAACCACATCACAATCAGAGTTGGCTGAAGTTGCGACACTAATTGTAGATTCTTGCCCTTCGCAATCGTAATTATCATATGGCACAGCACCTGTTTGTAATCTGTTATCCAAATATGGAGAATCTTCTTCAGTTGACAGGGAAGATTCCCCATATCCGTCTGCTTCATTCCCAGAATTCGACTTGGTGCGACCAACACACGAACAAAAAAAGATTGTTGTCAAGGCGACAAGTATAGATAATATTCGTTTCATGTTTTTTCAAATTAAGTTCTGTTGATTTTATATGAAGTTATCGTTTAGGAACGTATACTTTATTGCCCCGACTATTCGTGTAGTATTGTCCTCCACGAGGACCAGTTTGTATAGTATGACCAGAACCATAATTATAGGCTTGAGAAGAATAGTCTCTTGCACGACTACCTGTTGTCCCTCTATAGGGATTATAATTCCCCGATGTTGAGAAATTATCATGGTTCGTACTGTTTCTCGATGTGCGTGTATAGCTGGAGACATAGGTTCCGTTACTCCGAGAATAGCCTCTGACAGAAGTCGTATTGCGGTTTGTTCCATATGTATATACAGAACTCCGACGGGTATGATTTCCACAACCAAATGACTGAGCAATGGAAGTCATTGATGTTGCAAGAAGAGCAACCAATATGAAGAATATCTTTTTCATAATTGTTATTGTTTAATTGTTTTCGTTTGCTGCAAAGATATCACACTTTCCGCTGTAATACAAGAAAGATGAAACGTTGCAGGACTTTACTTTAATTATATTATAAAATTACTGCAAGATTACATGTAATATATTCCGTGTCAAGAAAATCGTTTCGTTCGTTTACATGATTTTATCGTCAGATACAACAATCCTATAGCCACAATGACGTCTACGACATTCCATATTGAACGTCCTAATGCAATTTTCATAAAGGGTTGAAACAACAATGCCATTGCTCCAAACACTATCATGCATTTTTCTTGTTTATTTTTAAACGCATCGTATGCCAAATAAGCGAACCCAATAGCTGTCACAAACCGTACCAGTTCGTAATAGCCGTACCGCATTGATGCCAAACAGGACAAGAGCAAACCTGACAATACCAACATCAACAAACTACTCAATGAAAACACATTTTTCATTTTATCAAACAGTTTCATAAACGCCCTCCTTTACAACATTCTAATTTGTCCAAATGCATTATTAAACTGAGCCATTCTAACATGTTCCGCCCCAATAACAGCCTTTTCATAGTCACATTCCTTATCTCCTAATTTACCAAAGACAATGAATAGTTCTAGACTAAGAAGTAAGAGGAAGAATATTATGTAAAAGATTCCTGCGGCCAACCTTGTCGTAACTATAGGAATCATGGCTTCCAGCTCTTCCAAGAATCCGACATTGACTTGACATTCTTTTCTTGTTTCCTCCTCAACAGTCAATCTTTTATCACTCCATTCCTTTTCCTGAGTGTCTATTTGCTTAATCTTTTCATTATTGGCAGCAACCACGTCTTGCTTAGGATTGGGCACCTGATTTGTCGTGACAGAAGGATTGTTCACGACCTTAACACTTCCATTTACCACAAGTTTATTTTGGCTATTCGTCACCGATTTCTGGACAACCCAAGGATGAGCATTGACATCTGCCTGTAATACAGCATTGACATTATCCAAAGAATCTTTTTCCATATGCAGAGCATTCAACTTCGCGTCAATCACTCTTACTCTCTTTTGAGTAAGAGCTACAGTTTGCTGCTCTATCGTATCAGACATTTGCTTATCGATATCCTTACCGAACATAGTTTGATCAAAAATTGTTGATCCGACAATCGCCATAATAAAAGCTATGAACATTCTAAAAAACACCAACTTTTTTGTCGGGTGTAAGGACAATATTGGTTCATCCGACATTTCGAGTGATACGACAGTCATGCAGTGCATATAGCCTTAGTTTGAAATACCGTTCATCTCTAAAGCCGTATGCATTGCGTTTCATCACTTTTATCTTGTTGTTT
>JBNMIE010000047.1:0-17043 GCA_050873125.1 Prevotella sp. | reverse complement strand
TCTACCGTTTAGAGCGTATAGTATTGATAATCAACTGATAATAGATACTATTATTGTTCTGCCTTGAAGACTGTGTATTGCTATGCGGAGGATGTGCCAGAATTCATCGGTGTCAACGATCCTTCAAACATGAGTGACGTGTTCGCTCAGGCTACCCTCCATGTCATTTATGGTAATGAGAGTGCATACAAGGTAGATGACTGGTGGGGACGCTTCTACAAGGTGGAAGGTTGCAATGCGACAACTGAAGGTGATGTGAAGGTGACAAGTATCACCATCAGTCAAGAGAACATTACCTTGAAGCCTGATGACACCATGCAGTTGGAGGCTACGGTTTATCCTACCAATGCAACCAACAAGAAAGTGCTCTGGAGCAGTACAAATGAAGATGTTGCCCAGGTTACGGATGAAGGTTTCGTCTTGGCAATCGCCGAGGGTGAGACAGACATCATTGCAGAGGCTGCTGACGACAACAACATCAAGGCTGTTTGTCATATCAAGGTAGAGAAGGTAAGTGCTCCTGGGGTTCCTATTGTGGAAATCAAGTTCGAGGAATCACCTGTGACAATCGCTTTGGGTGAGATGCGTAAGTTGGAGGTCGTATTCAACCCTGTGAACGCAAGCAACAAGAAACTGACATGGACTTCTGCTAAGCCTTCTGTTGTGGAAGTTGACCAAGAGGGCAATATCCTCGGAGTGAGCGAGGGTAAGGCCATCATCTCAGCCAAGACCACAGACGGATCTAACCTGACCATCAACTGTGTGGTGACCGTAACAAGAGCCACAGGTGTCAGCAAGATCTCGATGGGTGATGTAAAATTGGTTATCAACAATCGTCACTTAAAGGTTGAGGGACTTGCCGACCAGGACACAATCAAGGTGATGACTGTCAATGGTCTGACGGTCTATGCTGGTACAGAGCATGAGGTGGACCTCTATGCCGCTGGTACATATATTGTAAAGGTGAAGGGCAAGATTATGAAGGTTCTTGTCAAGTGATAATGACTATTCAAAAGTAGAATAACGATAGTTTTCTATAGAGCAACTGAACATTCTCTATAGGGAGCTATCGTTTTCTTTTTATAAGTAAAGGCGGCATTCGGGAATAAAAACAAATAAAATTTGTTTTGTATTCCGCTCATTTGCACTAACTTTGCACATACAAAGATTATAGCAAATGGAAATAGAAGAACTATACAAGCTCTATACCGAGCATCCAGTCGTGACCACAGACAGCCGCGACTGCCCTGAGGGTTCCATCTTCTTTGCCCTTAAAGGAGAGTCGTTTGACGGCAACAAGTTTGCTGTCGCAGCTTTGGAGAAAGGCTGTGCTTATGCCGTGGTCGACGAGGCGGAATATGCCACTGACAAACGGTGCATTCTCGTAAAGGATGTGCTCACCACCTTTAAAGAACTGGCACGAGAGCATCGCCGCCACTTCTCCATCCCTGTGGTGGGCATTACTGGTACCAATGGCAAGACCACAACCAAGGAACTGGTCTCGGCTGTGCTCAGCGAGAAATACCGAGTGATGTTCACTCAAGGAAATTTCAACAACGATGTGGGTGTGCCCAAGACTTTGTTCCGACTGCAGCCGGATGACGAGATTGCCGTGGTGGAAATGGGTGCCTCCCATCCTGGTGACATCAAAAAGCTTGTGGAGTATGTGGAGCCTACTTGTGGCATGATTACCAACGTGGGACGTGCCCACCTGCAGGGCTTCGGCAGTTTTGAGGGTGTGATGAAGACCAAGGGGGAGCTGTATGACTTCCTCGCCGCACACGACGGACTGGTGTTTATCAATGCCGACAACGAGCACTTGATGAAGATGGCGGAAGAACGCCACCTCAACCGAATGGTCTGCTATGGAAAGAACGAGGATTGCGATGTGTGGGGCGAGGTGGTCTCATGCGCTCCGTTCCTCAAATTCCGTTGGCGCACCGAAACGTTGGAATGGCATGAGGTGCAGACCCACCTCATCGGTTCCTACAACATCGACAATATGCTTGCTGCCATCAGCATCGGCCTCCACTTTGATGTGAATCCGCAGCAAGTGGATCATGCGTTGGAAAGTTATGTCCCCAGCAACAACCGGTCGCAACTCACCGTGACTGAGCACAACCATCTTGTGGTGGATGCCTATAATGCCAATCCTTCAAGCATGGCCGCTGCCATAGAGAATTTCCGGGTGATGGACGTGCCCAACAAGATGGCCATACTCGGACAGATGGGTGAACTGGGTGCCGTGAGCCATGAGGAACACGAGAAAGTGGTAGCACAACTGCAGGCTGCCGGCCTCGACAAGGTATGGCTTGTGGGCGACGAGTATGCCGACATTCCTTGCCACTACCGCAAGTTCCATGATGTGGAGGAGGTGAAAGCCGCCATCCGTGAGCAGCAGCCCACCGACCACTACATCCTCATCAAAGGCAGCAATAGCGTGAAACTCTATCAGTTGCCCGAATTACTTTAGTGAAGAACCCTATGCAACGTATCCTTATCGTAGAAGACGACCTCACTTATGCCACCATGATGCAGACATGGTTGCGGAAGAAGGGGTTTGACGTAGACTGGACAAGTTCGGTCAAGTCTGCCGTGCGCCTTTTGACCGACACGCCGGACTTTGACTTGGTGCTCTCCGACCTGCGGCTGCCCGACCATGATGGTCTTTTTCTTCTCGAATGGATGAAGAAGCACGATTTGGCAATTCCCTTCATTGTGATGACGAGCTATGCGGAAGTGCAAAACGCTGTACTCGCCATGAAGTCGGGAGCCTCCGACTATATCGGAAAGCCCGTACAGCCCGACATCATGCTTCAGAAAATCAACGATGCCCTTGCCTCTGCCCATCGGCCTTCATCTTCGTCATCGGTCGCAGCCAAAGAGACATCGACCGACAAGAAGGAAGACCATGGTCCTGTTCGTTACATCGAGGGAAAGAGCGAGGCTTCCCGACAGCTCTATAATTATGTCAGTCTGGTAGCCCCCACCCCCATGTCGGTGCTCATCCTTGGTGCCAGTGGCACGGGAAAGGAGTATGTGGCCCACCGCATTCATGAACTGAGTCCCCGGGCCAAGAAACCCTTTTTCGCCCTCGACTGTGGCGCCATTCCCAAGGATGTGGCAGCCAGCGAGTTCTTCGGATATGTGAAGGGGGCTTTCACCGGAGCAACTGCCGACAAGACGGGAGCTTTTATGGAAGCGAATGGCGGCACCTTGTTTCTCGACGAGGTGGGCAACCTGAGCTATGATGTGCAGGTGCAGTTGCTGAGAGCCCTTCAAGAGCACAAGATTCGTCCTCTCGGTGCTGCCTACGAACTGGATGTGGACATTCGGTTGGTGTGTGCCACCAATGGTGATTTGGAGTCGCTCGTCAACGAGGGACTGTTCCGCGAAGACTTGTATCACCGCATCAACGAGTTTGTCATCTATATGCCTGAGCTCAAAGACCGTGGCACAGACCTGTTTCTCTTTGCCGACTTGTTCATCAAGCAAGCGAACGCCCAATTGGGACGACAGGTGATTGGCTTGGACGACAAGGCCTCAGAGCGCATCGCCTCTTATTCCTGGCCCGGCAACTTGCGTGAGCTCAACAATGTAATGCGGCGTGCCACCCTGCTCGCCAAGGGCAATTATATAGGTGTGGCAGAACTGGAACAAGCCATGAACGTCACAGTGGCCAACAAGCCCTTGGCTCTCTATGACGAGCAGACCGAGCAACAGCGCATTGAGGACGCCCTCCGTGCCACAGGCGGGAACAAGAGCAAGGCCGCCCAACTGCTTGCCGTGGACCGCAAGACACTATATAATAAGATGAGAAAATACGGAATAAAATAAGATTCCAACACTTATATTGGGGAAACATCATCAAGGTGTTTCCCCATCTTTTTGTGGAATTTTTCCACACCTCTTCCCCACTTTCCACACTATCCACGACATCCTTATTTTTCATAATCGTTTGGTTATCAATATCATGCACATATCAAGTGCATTTTGGCACGCCCCTTGCGATATAAGTTAGCGAACAAGATTTATAAACCCATTAAAACAATACGATTATGAAAAAGATGATTTTCGCAGCAGTAGCTGCATTGGCAATGATTTCAGTGAGCAATGTTTTCGCCAACAACAGCACACGTGTCAACAACAACAGCACTGTATTGGCTGCCGACACAACCGACACTGCCAAGGTGGAACCCAGCACACCTGTGGTTCAGCCCGACACAACCGCCACTCCGACAGCCGACTCCACTCATGTGGCAGAATAAGAAACAGCGTAGAATACGATAATTGTCCCTACACAGCATTTAGAGTAAAGCAAATAGGGTAAAGATTGATTTTCAGGATTTGAGGCCTCGTTGCAAGTGATTGTAGCGGGGCTTTGTTTGTTTCAGATTTTGAAGTTTCGCCCTTTTGCCGTACATTTGCAGAAAGTTTCAACCCATGTTCAAAACCAGTGTTCCCCTTAAGGTAGCCATCGGCTACGCCATTGTCATCGCCATCTTCTGCATTGCCACATGGATGGTCTACGACAACTCACGCACTTTCATCCGCATCAACCAGACTGAGCGGGCGTTCATGCAGCGCCGCAATATCATCGACAGTTTGGTGTATAGTTTCATGCAGATGAACGACCGGGAACGTGCCATCAGCATGGGAGAGATGGACGAGTGGCCCGAGTTCGACCGCTCGCTCCAGCACACCATCTTGTTATCGGAGCATCTGCAGGCATCCTTGACAGATTCCCTCCAGAAGAGCAAGGTCGACTCTCTGCAACTTTTGCTTCAGACAAAGCGCGACTGCACCTTGCAGTTGATGCGGATTATGGCAGCAAGCAGCAACGACCGGTTCCTGGAGCACAAGGTTTCGAGTCTGCATAAAGGTGAAGACTCGGTGATGATCCATCCCAAGACGGTAGACGTGAAAGAGAACAAGGAGACCATCTATGAGGTGGTGAAGAGCCGGAAGGGGTTCTTTGCCCGTCTGGCGGATGCCTTCCGCCGGCAGCACGCCGACACGGTGAGCGTTATCCACAACCACCAACAGTCCAACGACTCGACCCGCAAGACTGTCGACATTGCCCATGATGTGGCCAATGTCCTGGCAGACATCAAGCACCAAGACGACCAGTTGAAGAAGAAACGGCTCAACAAGATTGAACAGCGCGAACGGCAGCAGCAACTCTTGGGCATAAAAATCGCCAACCAGACAGAGCAACTGTTGCGCGACATCCGGCAAGACGAGCGCCAAGCCAAGCTCAAAGCCTTCGACCAGGACGTCAAAGCCCGGCAAGGGGTCGTGGAGAAAATCATACTTTTGGCTGTGGTGTCGTTTCTCTCCTCCATCGTGTTGCTCGGTTTTGTGTGGCGTGATGTGAAGCGTCAGCAACGTGACCAGCAGCGGTTGCAGCGTGCCAAGGAGGAAAGTGAACGGCTGATGAACCAGCGGGAGCGACTCTTGCTCACCATCACCCACGACATCAAGGCTCCCGCCGCCTCCATCTCTGGATTTGTCCAGTTGCTGCAAGAGCAGGTGGCCGACCGGCATGCCCGGTCCTACATCAGCAACATTGCCAACAGCGCCGACCATCTGATCCATTTGGTCACTGCCCTCCTCGACTATCATCAGTTGGAGGACGGTCGCATCAGCCTCCACCCCACCACGTTCTGTCCCAGTCAGTTGGTCGCCGCTTGTGCCGACAGTGTGCGTCCGCAAGCTGAGCGCGAAGGTCTCCAAGTGATATGCGACATCTCGGCATGCGCTTCTTCCTTCTATCAAGGAGACGCCTTTCGCATCAAGCAGGTCATCGACAATCTGGTGAGCAATGCCTTCAAATACACCGACCAAGGCCACATCGCCATCAAGGCTTCTACCTCGACAAGCAGCCTTCAAGTCTGTGTGAACGACACGGGATGCGGCATGACCGAAGAGGAAACCCACCGAATCTTCAATGCCTTTGCCCGGCTTCCGGAAGCCCAGGGCAAAGAAGGCGTCGGATTGGGACTTTCCATTGTTCGGGAACTTGTGCAACTGCTCGATGGCAATATCCAAGTTTCATCAGAGAAAGGCAAGGGTACCTCTTTCCTGGTCACATTCCCGATTACTCCGGTTCAGGCTCCGCAAGAAAAGGCACAAAAGGCCACACCATCAGCAATGAGCACAGAAAATATTCTCTTGCTTGACGACGACTTACTGCAACTCACCTTGCTTCAAGAGATGCTCTCCCAATTGGGTGTAGACTCAAGAAACATCACGGTCTGCCAACGGGTGGACGCAGCCCTCACAGCCTTCCGTCAAGCGCCACCATCCGCCATGTTTATCGACATCGAAATGCCCGAAATGAACGGCATGGAGGTGGCACGCCGCATCGGGGAACATCCAGACACCAAACTCATCGCCATGACCGCTCACGACGCCAGCATCCTGCCCCAACTTACTGAAGCGGGATTTGACGACTGTCTGTTCAAGCCTTTCACGGTCGGGAAGCTGGCAGATACACTCGGCATAGCCGCCCCTATACAAGCTGCTCCGGAAAACGAATCTGTCCAAGACGGCTACGACTTTTCTTCGCTCACGGCTTTCGCTTCCGGCGACCGGGAAGCCGAGCAAGAGATACTCCGCAGTTTTGCCCAAGAACTGCAAGGCTACATCCAGACGCTCGCTTCCGCCCTTTCTTCCGACAATCGTCAAGACGTGGCACATGTAGCCCATAAAGCGTTGCCTGTCATGACGATGGTCAAGGCGAAGAGTCTGCCACTGTTGTTGCGCATGTCGCCGGAGAATATCAGCAGCATGAGCGATGAGCAACTCCGCCAAGCGGTACAACAAGTCTTGGAAGAGATGACTCTCATCAGACGGCAATGCCTGTAGCCTTTTTCTACTGGCAGACTAACGACCCGAAAACGGCAGACTAACGTGTGTTTAGTCTGCCGTTTTTATTTTTCCTCTCTGCCTGTAACACATTCTCAACATCTTCTTCACAGTTCTGTCACCTACGTGTTGCAAGGAAGAAACATCATCGGCGTACCTTTGCCGACGATTATTTTAACACACATCATTATGAGAAATCTTATAGCAGTATTACTGCTCGTATTCCTCGCAGCGCCGCTTACCGCATGTACGGATAACAATGTAAGCGAAGGCTCGGGAAAAACCAACATCAAGTCAGACAACAGTTCTATCACCGGCATCGTGACCAGCAACGGCAAAGGCGTGGCTGGCGTCGTCGTGTCAGACGGCATCAATGTGACTACAACCGATGCCGACGGAAAGTATGCCTTGCCTTCCGACAAGAAATATGGCTATGTCTTCATCTCCACGCCTTCGGGATATGAGACACCCTTGGCTGGCAACCAGCCCCAGTTCTTCAAGCGTGTGACCACTGGAGCCAAGGACATCAGGGAGACTGCTAACTTCACATTAAATAAGGTGGACAACCAAAAGCATGCCGTGCTCGCCATGGCCGATTTTCATTTGGCACGCCGTAACAACGACGTGGCACAATTTGAGAAAGTGGCGGCAGACATCAACCAGACCGCCAGCGAGCTGAAAGCGCAGGGCTACAGAGTCTATGGTGTGAGCCTCGGCGATGAGAGTTGGGACGGATTCTGGTATTCAAACCACTATGCCCTGCCCGAGACCTTCGAGGACTTGCAGCGCATCTCCATGCCTTTCTATCATTGCATGGGCAACCACGACAACGACCCCTACTGCCCTAACGACTGGAGTTCAGAGCAGGCATGGATCAAGGTCTGCGGCCCAGTCTACTATTCATTCAATGCCGGTGATGTACACTATGTGGTCATCGACGACATTCAGTATCTCAACGACGGAGCCTCGCAAGGCACCATCGGCAAACGCGACTACAACGATGTGGTGATCAGTGAGGAGATGGCTTGGCTGAAAAAAGACCTTGCCGCGTTGAAGGACAAGACCAAGCCTGTGGTGGTGGCGATGCATGCCCCACTCTATGCCGACCCTACCCTCTCCGGACAGAAGCAGGTGGACCACGACAATGTGACCAACACCAAGGCCTTTGAGCAAGCCTTCAGCGGATTCTCCAATGTGCATGTGCTCAGTGGCCACACCCATGTGGACTACAACGTGAAACGGGTGAACAACATCCGGGAGCACAACACGGCTGCCGTCTGCGCCACCTGGTGGTGGACAGGCAAGCTCTCCGGAGTACATGTCTGCACCGATGGAACTCCTGGCGGCTATGGTGTCTATACCTGGAACGGCAAGGATGTGAAATGGTACTACAAGAGCAGCGGATTCGACAAGAACTATCAGTTCCGTGCCTACGACCTCAACACCGTGTGCATCTCGCCTGCCGTCTATGCCCCCAACTACCAGGCAGACATGAAGGAGGCTGCCCATGGCTATGACAAGCAGCGCAACGACAACGAGATTCTCATCAACGTGTGGAACTACGATCCCGATTGGAAAGTGGAAGCCATCGAGAACGGCCAAGCACTCAATGTGACCCGTGTCTATGGCTACGACCCGCTCCACATCATCGCCTACGACGCCAAGCGCATACAAGCTGGCGGCAAGGAGAAAAACTCGTTCAAGTCTACTCCTACCGCCCATCTCTTCATGGCGAAAGCCTCAAGCGCCACCTCGACCGTCACCATCCGTGTGACCGACAGCTTCGGCAATGTCTACACCGAGGAGATGCAGCGCCCCAAGATTTTCAATATCAACATCAAGTAAAGCATACACACAAGCAGTTATCTAATGATAAACATCAAGAAACAGGTAGGCATCGCCCTACTCGCCTCCTTGGGGGCAACGACAGCCGCAACGGCCAAGACTGAGCCTCGCGACTCTGCACAAATCATACGTAGCTCACAGGTGAAGACCATCGACTCCAAGCACACCTTGCAGAATGTGGTGGTGACCGCCTTGGGCATCTCCCGCAAAGAGAAGTCGCTCGGCTATTCTGTCAAGAAGGTGGACAGCGAGGTGGTCAACAGCACCGTATCGGGCAACTGGATGGACAACCTCAGCGGAAAGGTGGCTGGTCTCAACATGATTGGCGCCGGCATGGGCCCACTCGGGTCTACCCGCATCACACTGCGTGGCGACAACTCGCTCAACTATGGCAACAACAGTGCGCTCATCGTGGTCGACGGTGTGCCGGTAACATCCGACTCAGGTGTGACGGGCAGCGGTTCCAACTATGCCAACAGCGACGCTCCGGTGGACTATGGTAACGGACTCTCGGATTTAAACCCTGACGACATCGAGTCGGTCACTGTCCTGAAGGGTGCCGCCGCTACGGCGCTCTATGGCTCCATGGCGGGCAACGGTGCCATCGTCATCACCACAAAGGCAGGCAACGTCAAGAAAGGACTGGGAGTGACGGTCAACTCTTCTCTCACCCTCGACCGTGCCGGCTATTGGCCCGACTTCCAGAAGGAGTATGGCCCGGGCAACGATGGCGGCATGAGTGAGTTCTGCTTCTGGAATCTCTCTGCCGACCAGACTCCCGACGGAGTGGCTGTGAGCCGCAACTATGGCCGCTATGCGTTCGGCGAGAAATTCGACCAGAACAAAATGCGCTATCAGTATATGTCCAAGAATTGGGACAACAACACCTATGAGAAACTGCCTTTTGTCTATGCCGACGACTGGTACACGGGATTCTTCCAGACCGGTGTGACCTGGCGCAACTCCGTGGCTGTCAGTGGCGGCAACGGCAAGGGAACGACAGCCCGCGCCTCACTGACCGACACCCGCAACAGTTGGATTACTCCGAACACAGGTTATCGTGAGGACGCTTTCTCGTTTGCCTTCGACTCTCCCGTCAGCAAGCGCATCAAGCTGAGCACCCGTGTCAACTATATCCACAAGTCGAGCGACAACCTTCCCGTGAGCGGCTATAGCGCACAGAGCCCTATGTACCAATTGGTGTGGGGATTCAACAACACCCCTATGCGAGCTTGGAAAGACGAATACTTCAAGGGACGCTATACGGTGGAGAACATGAACAATGGCAGCCTGGTCTATCCTTCCACCGACTCTTACAATCCTTACCGCACGGCCTATGAGGAAATCAACACCTTGGACCGCAACCGTGTGTATGGCAACGCCCAGTTGGAAATCAAGTTGATGCAAGGCCTTGTGCTCAACCTGCGCTCCGCACTCGACATCCAGGACGACTGGCGCACACAGCGCAAGCCTTTCTACACCACCAGTCACCAGTCTGGTTTCTACCGCGAGCAGAGCATGCGCACCTACCGCTACAACAACGACTTCCTGCTCCGCTATACCAACAACAACTGGTTTGACCAGAAGATGGGCTTCTCCGTGGCATTCGGCGGCAACAGCCAGGAGGTGAAATATCGCCGCAACGACGTGAAGCTCAGCAAACTACAGATGCCGGGGGTATACAACATCACCAATCTGCCATCAGGAGAGACTCCCGATGTGTATTCCTATCGCAGCAAGAAGGTGGTCAACAGCTTCTATGCGTTTGCTCAAATGAGTTGGGACGAGACCTACTTCCTCGACCTCACCGCCCGCAACGACTGGTCAAGCACGCTCAGCAAAGCCAACCGCTCTTATTTCTATCCTTCCGTGTCTGCCAGCGTGCTGCTCGACCAAGTGTTCAACCTTCACAAGTCGGCACCTTGGGTCAACATGCTGAAATATCGCCTGTCGTGGGCCAATGTCGGAAACGACACCTCTCCCTATCAGCTCACCCGCTACTATGACGCTTCCAGCTATCCTGGCAGCTACACCCAGCAAGGCACCATCCCCGACCCTGCCAAAGCCTTGAAGCCGGAGAATGTGGCAAGTTGGGAGACAGGATTCGAGGGCAAGTTGTTCAACGGCCGCCTCACATTCGATTTCACCGGCTACTACACCTCGTCCACCAACCAGATTCTCACCACCGCAGCCGACCAGATTACAGGTGCTACGGGCTACAAGATCAATGCCGGAAAGATTACCAACAAGGGTATTGAGCTCTCCGTTTCTGTCACTCCAGTCAAGACCCGCAACTTCAGATGGACCATCGACGCCAACTGGGCCAAGAACTGGAATAAGCTCGTGAGCATGCAGGACGACTGGGATCCGAAACAACCGCTCCAGACCTCCATGGGTACCACCATCGGAAGCCGTGTCTATGTCTATTCTTATGTGGGCCAGGAGATGCACTACATCTATGGCCGCGGCTACAAGCGTGCTCCTAAAGGTTCCTACTATCTTGACGAGAACGGCAACAAGGTGGACTGCTCGGGCAAGAAACTCATCGACCCCAAGACCGGCTATCCTATCCTCGACAACAACCCCGACCGCAAAATCGGCAAGGTGAATCCCGACTGGACCGCCGGCATGACGCAGACCTTCCGCTACAAGAATCTGTCCCTGTCCATGGTGTTCACCGCTCAAGTGGGCGGTCATGCCTACTCCGTGACCAACTTCGCCCTCTCCTATATGGGCAAGCTGAAGAACTCTCTGCCCGGCCGCTATGCCGGACTGGTAGTGGATGGCGTTTCGGCTACCGGTGAGGATGGCGTGTATACCAAGAACACCAAGGTGGTCAACAGCATCGTGGACTACTACAACAGTTATGTGTGGAACCGCAACAACACCGAGGAAAACACCTTCAGCACCTCGTTCCTCAAACTGAAGCAGGTGCGCCTCGACTACAGTCTTCCCAAGAAGGTGCTTGGAAAGAGATGTCCACTCCAGGCCGCACAATTTGGCTTCTACGCCACCAACCTCTTCTGCATCACCAGCTTCCCACAGTATGACCCGGAGATGGGTATGGTGAATGGCGGAGACATCCACTCGGGCATCGAGGCCATGGCCTATCCTATGACCCGCTCCTACGGCATCAACGTTAAACTTACATTCTAACAGACATTCTTATGAACAAGATACTTAGCCTTTGCGTGGCATGCGCTTTCATCGCCACCGGCTGCACAGACAATTTCGACGAGACCAACACCAACCCGAACAAGGTGACGGTGGAAAGCGGAAAACTGGAAGCGTCGGCCATGTTTGAGCAAACACTCTACGGCGCCGCCAATTTCTTCACCTATTATTCATGGCACTGGTGCGACGAGCTGATACAGCACACCGCCCACACCGGAGGCACCACCCGACAGGAGCACCGCTACTTCATCGGCGACCAAGACTGGAAGGCGGTGTGGAACACCTATTCCCGCTATGCAAGCAACGACGTGAACATGATCAACCTCGCCGACAAGCAGGGCGACGAGGTGTTCAAGGCCATCGGTCTGACCATGAAGGTGATGTTCATGCAGAACCTCACCGACATCTATGGCGACATTCCCTACAGCCAGGCATTCAAGTCGCAAGAGGGCATCAAGCAGCCCGTATTCGACTCTCAGGAGAGTGTCTACCAGCAGATGTGCCAGGACCTGGAGACTGCCAACGAAATCTATGCGACCAACCCCAAGCCCGCCAACAGCAAGAAAAAGCTCGACGGCATGTATGGACTTGACATGGCGAAATGGCGGAAGTTCAACAATTCGCTCTACCTCCGTCTGCTCTGCCGCATCAGCGGCCGCCCCGCCACCATCGTTGACGGTGAGCACAATGTGAGCGAGAAGATGCAGCAGATTGTGGACAACCCGGAACTGTACCCCATCTTCACCAGCAACGACGACAACGCCACCGTCCACTTCACAGGCATCGCTCCCTATACCAGTGAGTTCGACCCCGTGTCCTACAAGAAGAGCGACTTCACCACCGGCAGCTACAAGTTGACCGAGAAGATGATTGAACTGATGGTCATCAAAGACGCCAACAACTTCAAGAACGACCTCTATGCCGACCCCCGTCTGCAAATCATCGGCACCAAGAAGCGTGCCTACTGGGCAGGCACCATCGCCGGTGCCGCCATGGGTACGGAAAGCAACCAGGGAGACGCCAATGCCGCCTATCTGAACTACGAACAACTGTGCCGCAACAATGCCGACGAATGGTTTATGGACTATGCCGAGGTGGAGTTCATCCTCGCCGAGGCAGCGCTCAAGGGACTGATCAACGGCGGTGAAGAGGCTGCCAAAAACTATTATGAGACCGCCGTCAAGGCATCGATGCAGAAATGGTCTGACTTTGCCGTCACCACCAATCCCGACTATCTCATCACCAACGACGATGTCGACGCCTTCCTCACCACTAGCCTCGGCTCCTGGGATTTGGCAACCAACAAGGAAGAGTTGATTGCCAATCAGAAATATCTCGCCCTGTTCTGGATAGGCATGGAAGACTGGCACGAATATCGCCGCACAGGTTTCCCGACACTGAAAATCGGCAGCGGATGTGTCTACAACGACATGATTCTGCCCACCCGCTTTGCCTATTGTGCCACGACCATCGCCACCAACAGCGACCATGTGCACGAGGCTCTGCAGCGCATGGGTGGAGAGAACGACATGAAGACTCCCCTCTGGTGGAGCAAACAAGCGATTGAAGAAGGGAAATAACGACAGACAAAACAGCAACAATTATGAAAAGACATCAATTATCCATCGTGGCAGCAGGCTTGATGCTCTCTGTAGCCTCACTGTTCACGGCCTGTTCTGACGACGACAACGCCGAGGCTTACTTTCATCTCGACACAGACGCCACCACGATAACCGTCCCCGCCAATGGCATCAGCAAAGGCAACATGGTTCCCGTCACCGTGCGCACCAACAAGGCATGGAAAGTGAATGTGGACGATGCGGAACAAAACAAATGGGTGCACATCTATGCCGATGAGGGTGAACGCGATGGCATCTTCCGGGTATGGGTAGACAAGAACGCCTCTTTCGATTCCCGCACCGCCTATATCACATTCAATGTCAACGGCAAGGACGAACCTGAGAAATACACCATCTACCAAGAGCCTCAGGTGCCGATGGTAGAGATTGCCAACGCTGCCGATGGCTATGCGGAACTGGCTGAGGGCGGACAGACCAAGATTGTGGTGAAACACAACGTGGCTTGGACAGCCAGCATCAGTCAGGTGGATTGGGCACAGCTCGATTCCATCTCAGCCGACACCGTATATATATCCATGCAGAAGAACGAGGACGATGACCGTGAGCTCACCCTCACCTGTCAAGGTGTGGGCGAATACAGTTCGCTCATTTCCTCCACCACCATCCACCAGTCCTCGCCCGGTATCTATCTGAACGACCATTTCGACTGGCTGCAGGAGGGTAAAGAGGACTACTATTACAACTATCCCGAGCAGAGTATCAGCGTTTGGACCGCTGAGGAACTGTCTCACGGATGGACCACGATCAATCCTTCTCCTGCCTTCTATGGTGGCAGAGGCTACATCAAACTCGGAAAGACCAATGTGGCAGGCGATGCCCTTTCTCCAAAACTCTCGGGCATCATCGGCAAGGCTAACGTCAACCTCACCTTCAAGTGCATCGGTTATGTGTCGAAGGGTGGAGCCAAAGACGACGGTGTGATTAGAGTGATGGTGGTCGGTCCCGGCACAATCGTCGGTCAGGACCTGGTCGACATGACCGTGGGCACACAGACCGGCAAGGCGGCAAGTTTCGACGTCACCGTGTTCCCGAACTCCTCGAAGATCGAGAACGGCGCCGACTACAACCCATGGGCACAGCCTGAGGCTTCATTCAGCCTCAACATCGAGGGTGCCACCAAGGACACGCAGATTCTCTTCATCGGAGGCACCGCCTGGGGCAGCAACCTCAAAGGAGAGGGGCAAGGCAAAAACCGTCTTCTGCTGGACGATGTCAAGGTGAAGAAAAACGTATAATCACAAACACAAATAACCTATCATTCCATAAAGGGCAAGCGACACAAAGTTACTTGCCCTTTATCTTTGTCCTTATTACATCAAAGCCTTTCATTCCTTACTACATCGTCGATATTTTCCGCCTGAGCGTCAAGAGAAGCACAAGGCACGCCACCGCACTGGAAAGAACAACAAGGCTCGAGGTGATTTCGATGCGTTCCATGACGACAATCGGACTCTACACAGCGATATGGCAGTCGGATCAACCATGATACATGGTTACAGAAAATAAAGTTGAGAACTCTGATTAAAAAGGAATAGGGACGAAACTCCTCGCTTGGAGCCCGCCCCTATTCAAAATATAATAAAGAGAGAGATTCTCTAAAAAATCAAGCGCCGAGGTGCTTATCTCTGCAACGGATAAACAACGGATCGAGCCTTTTCGGTGCGCGGATTGGCAGCATTGATTTCGAATCCATTGAGGATGATGGCCGATGGATAGATGACAGAGGTGTCCACCTTGTCTGCCTTGTTCACCACTTGCTCGTCGGAAGAGATAGCCACGAGGTCGTTTTCAAGGGATGAGAGCGTTGGCAACTTGAGGTTATTGGATCTCACGGCCTGTGTCTTGCCAGTCTTCACATTAATGCGGTAAAGTTGCAGAGAATTGTGGTTGACTGGAGACACTACCTTGTAGACATATTCCAACTTTTTCTTCTTACCCAACTTGATGAGTTCTTTCTCCATCTTGTCAGCAGGCATCGTGCCCTCTGCCATGATGTGAAGCGTGCCCACGGAAATCATCGGTGTGGTAGCCTCGGGATTGTTGCCGAAACGACTACTGCCTGTAGAATGGGCAGAGAACTCTGATGGTGAAGTGCGGTTGAGTTGCATCTTGAACACGCCCTTGTCTACCAATGTCATCTCGGAGGCAGGCTTGATGCCGTCGGCATCCATCTTGTAGCATCCCATCAGCTTCACACCATTATACTCAGCCTTGTCGGTGTAGTTTTTGATGGAGATGCGGGAGTCGATGATTTTCTTGCCAATCTTGTTGCCCAAAGACTTGTCGTTGTGCATGAGCATCACACGAGAATAGAACTTGTCATAGGAAAGCAGATTCTCGGTGAAAGGATAGGCGGCAGCCATGTCCTGGAAGAGAACGGGACCCTTATAGTCCTCACTCATCAGAGGTGCGTCTTTCAAGGCTGAGAACTGCTCTGCAAAGGCGCGAATCTGTGCCTTCAGCTCATCGGTAGACGGAATGTCTGCAGGCGTGCGGAAGTTCCATGTGATGCCATCGGAAATGCGACTTCCGTCTGCTGCGGTGACAATCGCCGTGGTTTCCAGTTTCAGATAACTGTGAGGCTGCTTGAGCACCACATTCTCTGAGGTGACACGATAGGTATCGTCATAAACACCATTGATAGTGACACCTGTATTGGTCAGATACTTGAAGTCCTTGTAGACAGCCGACAGGTCGCAAACCAATTGGTTGAGACGCTGCTGGTCAATGTCGTAGGCATAGCTGGGCTGCATATCGGTAATCGGAGCCACACGCTGCATCTCGGGTATCTTCTCGATAGCAGCAGGTATCGGATTTTGGGCGATGGCAGCCATCTTCTGGGCATAGGTGTTCTGGTTGTACTTGTAGGCAGCATCTGTCTTGCTGGCGAAAGAACGGCGAATGCTGGAATAGTCGGGCTGGGCTGGCATGCCTGTAGGCAAGAACTGCCCCATCTGGATTTCGCTGTTGCGCTTGAAATTGCCCAACATCAACTGGGTGAGGCCTTTCATGTCCCAAGGCATGATGACACTGGTCAACAAGCCTCCCAATTCTGCAGCGATGCTGACACGCTTGAAGCGGTTGGCAATGTAGTTGATATAGAATGGGCGCATGATGCCGGGAGCCTGGAGGGAGTCCATATTGCGCTTCAGCTCGTCTTTCATCGCCTTGACAATGACGCTGTCAGTCTGCTGTTCATTGCAAGATTCAAAAGGCAGTGGTTTCAAGATCTCCGGAGTCTCGTTGCTCTTGGCACGGCGTTGGGTTTCAATCTTGCTCACATAGATGGTGGGCGAAGAGGCTGTCACCGGAACCCATCCTGATTCCGCACCACAAACACCCGTGAAGACACTGGGCTTGCTGCCTGCAGCCTGGATGTTGGAGAACATGGAGAGAGGTGTACCAATCAAATCTACGCCGCGCACCAGTTCGTCGCGACGGCCATCCACATAGATGCGGTATACCTCAAGCGGAGTGACATTGAATGAATTGAGCGATCCGCCCTCTCCTGTAT
>JBNMIE010000046.1:0-17386 GCA_050873125.1 Prevotella sp. | reverse complement strand
TGCACTCGCAAGAGTTGTTTGAACATTATGCAAAGCAAAGCGACCGAAAGCGGTATGACTTTCGCTAAATCGTTACCAAAAATCAGTTCTCTCAAACAACCATGCTGATTATAAGACTGATACAAGTTTTTTGATTATCCTCTGCAAAGATAGTGCAAATGAGCGGAATATAAAATAAAATCCATCTATTTTTGTTTCCCCACACTACCTATTTAAATGAAATAGACCTCAAAGAAGCGAACAAAAAGCTTGTAAACGGACAGTATAAGCCTATCGTTTTCGCACACTTTCGGCAAAATCGTGCAAACGTTTACGTGAAATTATTGCGTTTATCTGATAGTTTTTTTGATTTGTATCAATTTTATGCCTAACTTTGCACCCGATAAACCCGATTTCATAAGATATATAACTACATAAAACAAAACTGCTGAAACATTCAAAGAAACACAAAAAGAGCGCTCTGACGTGAGTCAGGGCGCTCTTAATTTTTATCAGTTTCCTAATCATCAATTCTTCTTCACACGGGTCGCCATGATAAAGTAGGCGATGAGCAAGGCATAGGCTCCCAAAGAGAGCACCTCGCTGAGCGAGTTGGCAAGCCATGCGTCGTTGATGGGGTTGAATCCTCCGAAACGCAGCAAGGCACTCACCACGCCCATCAAGGCGCCACCGGCAATGAATCCGCTGGCAATGAGCGTGCCCTTCTCTCCACGGGCCTTATTAACAGCCTCATCCTTGGAACGAGTGGTGACAAACCAGTTGACCGCACCACCCACGAGCAACGGCACATTGAGTTCGATGGGGATGAACATGCCCAAGGCGAACGCCAAAGCCGGCACTTTCATCCAAGTGAGGATGATGGCAATCAAAGCGCCGATGCCATAGAGCACCCATGGCGCACCGACACCATTCATCAAAGGTTCGATAACCGCAGCCATGGCATTGGCCTGTGGCGCTGCCAACTGACCACTGGTGAATCCGTAGGTCTCGTTGAGCAACATCATCACACCACCCACAGTGGCAGCCGACACGAGGGTGCCGAGGAACTTCCACTGCTCTTGCTTCTTCGGAGTGGAACCGAGCCAATAGCCTATCTTGAGGTCGGTGATGAAAGAGCCTGCCATGGAAAGAGCCGTGCAGACCACACCACCCATAATCAAGGCGGCGAGCATGCCACCCGTACCCTTCAGTCCGACAGCCACCGTCACCACCGAAGCGAGGATGAGTGTCATCAGCGTCATGCCCGACACAGGGTTGCTGCCCACAATGGCAATGGCATTGGCGGCGACCGTGGTGAACAGGAAGGCAATCACAGCCACCAGCACGATGCCCACAATGGCAAAGAGAAGATTGTCCATCACACCGAACCAGAAGAAGAGGAAAGTGATGGCAATGGTCACCAGCGAACCGATGGCGATGATCTTGAACGAGATGTCACGCTGTGTGCGGATGCGCTCCTTCTCCTCATCGCTCTTGCCACGCATCTCCTTGGCGGCAAGCGACACGGCACTCTTGATGATGCCCCACGACTTGATGATGCCAATGATGCCCGCCATGGCGATGCCACCGATACCGATGCTCTTGCCGTAGCTCTTGAAGATCTGCTCCGGACTCATGTCGCCCACAGCCGTGGTGATGGAGGGATCCCACTGGGCAAGCACATCATGGGGGAAGATGAGCGCCATGCCGGGCACGATGAGCCACCATACGGCAAAGGAGCCGAGGCAGATGATGAAGGCGTATTTCAGACCGACAATGTAGCCCAAGCCAAACACAGCGGCACCGGTGTTGACCTTGAACACCAACTTGGCATGGTCAGCCACCTGCTGTCCCCAAGCACAGACACGCGTCGTGAAGTTCTCATTCCACAAGCCGAACGTGGCAACCACGAAGTCATAGAGGCCGCCCACAAGGCCGGCAAGCAACAAGGGCTTGGCCTGGCTGCCACCCTTGGCGCCGGAAACAAGCACCTGCGTGGTGGCTGTCGCCTCGGGGAAAGGATACTTGCCATGCATGTCGCTCACAAAATACTTGCGGAACGGTATCAGGAACAAGATGCCGATGATGCCGCCCAAGAGCGACGAAATGAAAATCTTGAGGAACGAGGCACTCATCTCGGGATATTTGGCCTGCAGGATGTAGATGGCAGGCAACGTGAAGATGGCACCAGCCACCACCGCACCCGAACAGGCTCCAATGCTCTGGATGATGACATTCTCACCCAAGGCCTTGTTGCGGTGGGAGGCGGTGGACACACCCACAGCGATGATGGCGATGGGGATGGCAGCCTCAAACACCTGTCCCACCTTGAGACCCAGATAAGCAGCTGCGGCAGAGAAGAGCATCGCCATGAGGATGCCCCACGTCACCGACCACGCGTTCACTTCTGGATAAGTCTTGTGCGCATCGAGCACGGGCTTGTATTCTTCGCCCTCTTTCAGCTCGCGAAACGCATTGTCGGGCAAGCCGACCAATTCTTTTTCGTCTTTTTCTTCCATAAATAACAGTATTTTGATTGTTTCTGTTGCAAAAGTACATTATTTCCGGAGAATATTGTTAATTTTGCGCAACAATTTGTCTGACACATGAAAACTATTCATCCCGTAGCCACCTTCCATTCCCCTCTCAAATCTAAGTTCGGCATTCCACGCCAAAGCGGTGTGGCAGCCCACTTGCAGGGCACCATCGTGCTCGCATCGGAATACCGTTCACCCGACGCACTCCGAGGAATGGAGGACTTCGACTACCTGTGGTTGGTGTGGGGATTCTCCGCCAATAAGCATGAGGCTACAGGGGTGACTGTGCGTCCGCCCCGCCTAGGAGGCAACGAGCGCATGGGGGTGTTTGCCACCCGCTCGCCCTATCGTCCCAACGGCTTGGGACTGTCATCGGTCAAGATTTCCCGCATCGACTACAATGCCCCAAACGGCCCCGTGATTCACGTGGAGGGAGCCGACCTGATGGACGGAACGCCCATCTATGACATCAAGCCTTATCTGCCTTATGTCGACGCCCATTCTGAAGCACGGGGAGGTTTCACCGACTCCACAGAATGGCACCCACTCGAGGTGACCATCCCCGAAAAGGTGAAAAAACTCTTCTCTCCAGAAACCTTGACTGCCCTATTCGAGGTGCTCCGCAACGACCCGCGTCCACAATATCACCACGACCCGGAGCGTATCTATGGCATGCCCTTCGACCATTACGACGTGAGATTCCGGGTGAAAGAAGGTGTCGCGGAAGTGGTGGAGGCACTAAAAGCCACCGATTAAGCATCTTTTCACATCCATTAGTCCTTGTTTGGAAATAAATTCGTAACTTTGCACCCGGTTTACAGAGCGTAGACCAAGGGGTGCCCTATCATTGTAGGGCTGAGAACAAACCCTCGAACCTGACGCGGACAATGCCGCCGTAGGGATTTCCTGGCGCACGAAGAGTGCCCCTTATTGTATATATTCATTTTAATAACATTTAGTATTCAGACAATGAAAAAGATGAATGGTATTGCGTTGGCTATGGCATGTGCCCTTGGTGGGCAGACAGCCGCAGCGCAGCAATCCGTTGACACCATGAAGGTGAACAGACTCAGCGAAGTGGTGGTCAAGGGTGTGAGAGCAATGAACAATGCTCCGTTCGCCGTTGCGAACATCAAGAAATCAGAACTTCAGAACTTCGCCAAGACAGGCAAGGAACTGCCTTACCTGCTCGCACAGACTCCAGGTGTATTGGCATGGAGCGAGAACGGCATGGGCACCGGTACGGTCTACATGCGTATGCGTGGTGCTGCAGGCAGCCGCATCAACGTGACACTCGACGGAGTGCCTCTCAACTCTCCTGAAGACCAGACCGTGTTCTGGGCAAACATGAACAGCTATGCCGCCCTGCTCGGCAGCATCCAGATTCAGCGTGGTGTGGGATCATCCACCAATGGTGACGGTGCCTTCGGCGGCTCTCTGTCACTCGCCATGGCGACACCTTCCCTCACACCATCCCTGCAGCTCACCGGATCATACGGTTCATACAACACCTATAACGCCGGACTGAACTTCTCTACCGGTCTTATCGGCAACCACTTTATTTTCGACGGTGCCTATCACGAGACTTCCACCGACGGTTACGTCCACGGCACAGCAGGACGCTCAGGCTCCTACTATGGCGGACTGACATGGTTGGGCAACAACTTCAAGCTCAGCTACAAGAATGTGGGCAACTTCGAGAAGACGGGCCAGGCTTGGTGCGGTGTGCTCGAGAGCGACTATGACACCAACTTCACCTTGGAAAACTACGGCATCCACTCTTATAAAGATATGTACGCACACGGCTTGGGACGCTACAATGTGCTGACAGAAGTCATCGACCAGAATGAGGCTGACTGGAAGAACGGCAAGTTCACCACCTCTCCCCACACCATGCGCGACGGCAGCAAATGGGACAAGACGACAGACAACTTCTATCAGAACCACAACATCCTCTCTGCCACATGGACTCCCTCTGAGCACTGGAGCCACCACTTCGCCTTGCACTACACTTATGGCCGCGGCTACTACAAGGAGTTCCGCATTGCCAAGCGTCTGAACGAGAAGTTCGGCATCAATGAATTTGGCGAAGACGGCAAGGGACTCAAGTCTGAAGCTATCCGCAGAAAGGGACTCACCCAGAACACCTACGGCGGACTCTACAACGCCAGCTACAAGGATGACGCCTGGGACGTTGTGGGCGGCGTGAACGTGCAACTGTTCCGTGCCAGCCACTGGGGCTATCTGAGCTATATCGCCAACGAGGCTATCGAGAAGAAATATCTCGCCAATGGTGAATATAAGTATTATGACTCAGATGCCGACAAGAACGACTACAGCTGGTTTATCAAGGCCGACCACAAGTTTGCTCCACACTGGAACGTGTTCACCGACCTGCAGATGCGCTACGTGAACTACTCCACCGACGGCATCAACGACCGCTTCGTAGTGAAGGAGACTGTGAACGGAAAGAAATATTACACCAACCAGCGCCTCGACGTGAACGAGAACTACTTCTTCGTGAACCCGAAGGCTGGTATCGCCTTCAGCAACAACGGCCACAAGGCTTATGCCTCTATCGCCTACAGCAACCGTGAGCCAGAGCGCAACAACTTCACCGACAACGGCAGCTATCCCGCTCCTACTCCAGAGCGCCTGCTCGACCTCGAACTGGGCTATCAGTATGAGGGCAGCAACTGGCATGCCGGTGTGAACGCCTACTATATGGACTATGTGAACCAGTTTGTGCAGACTGGCGCCAAAAGTGATATCGGCGAGGCACTGACCACCAACATCAAGGATTCCTACCGTATGGGCTTGGAGTTCACCGCAGGTTGGAGCCCATTGTCATGGCTCTCTCTGGAAGGCAACGCCGCACTGAGCAAGAACAAACTGAAGAACTTTGACGAGATCGTGGAAGACTGGGACAACGGCGAGCGCACCATCCACTACGAGAACAACACACTGGCCTACTCTCCGTCTGCCATTCTCAACGGATTCCTCAACATCCATTTCGGCGGTTTCCGCGCCACATGGCACACCAACTTCGTAAGCCGTCAGTATCTTGACAACTCTCAAAGCATCGAGCGTTCACTGCCTTGCTTCTCACAGACCAATGTCAACCTGAACTACACCATCAACGTGGCACGCAAGTTCATCGGCATGAAGTCTATCACCATCGGTGCAGACCTGAACAACATCTTCGACCGTCACTATGCGTCGAGCGGTTCTGTCTGGTACAGTTGGTTCAGCGGAAACAAGCGCTATCAGGCTCTTTCCTACACACCAATGGCTGGCTTCACCGCCATGGGGCATCTCACGCTTAACTTCTAAAAAAGCAACATGATATTGGAATTCTTGTCCAGCCATGCGCTGGACGCCTTCACCACGATACTCGGGCTCGTCTACATCGGACTCGAGTATCGTGCTCATATAGCCCTTTGGGTTGTGGGCATCATCATGCCCGCCCTCGACATCTATCTCTATTGGAGCCATGGACTCTATGGCGATGCCGCCATGGCTGTCTACTACACGCTGGCAGCCATCTATGGTTGGGCTGTATGGAAATTCGGAAAGAAACACGGACAGAAGAAAGGCGAAGAATTGCCCATCACGCATTTCCGCCGCCGACTCATCCTCCCTACCCTCGTGGCCTTCCTCGCCGCCTGGGCAGCCACTTGGTTCATCCTCTCCCGATTCACCAACAGCACAGTGCCCGTGACCGACGCTTTCACCAACGCCATGAGCTTCGTGGGGCTGTGGGCATTGTCGAGAAAGTATATAGAACAGTGGTTCTTCTGGATCATCGTCGACGCCTTCTGCTGCTATCTCTATGTCGTCAAAGGCATTCCCTTCAAGGCTATGCTCTATGGACTCTATGTCATCATCGCCATTATGGGATATGTCAAATGGACAAAAATGATGAAAGAGCGGACACAAATTGTAAGTGGAAGTAAGTAGAATGTTAATAAGTGTTTTTTTTAGCTAATATTCGAATAAGTTTACTAATAAATTCTTTGGTATCAGAAGATTTCTGTACCTTTGCTCATCACTTGAACAGAAATTCTTCAATAAGACTATATAATTGCTTCATTATAAGAAATCAATGCGACAAGCATTGTTCAAGGCTCGTGAGAGTCCAAAGACCAAATTAGTAATAAGTTAAATGTATTTATTAGTTATTGACGCCGGGATTGTGAAATTCCGGCGTTTTTGTTTGTCTACCATTTCAGCATTCCATATTTCTCCTTATACCACAGCTGCCATGAGTTGACCATGTTCTGCCAAATCACATAGGCACACGGAGCCACAGCGGCTGTCGGATTGAGAAAGGTGATGGTCAGCCAGATGCCCACCATGGTGTTCTTCTGCCCCAACGCCTGTCCGGCACTGATGCTTTGTCCATAGAAACTGCCCACATATTTGCCGATGGAGAACTGAACCAACGTCACCACCAAGGGGATGACAAGCAACAGGAACAGCGTCCAGCCCGACACGGTGGCGACAAGAATGTTGTGGAGCGTGAGCCCCATCAGAATAGAAAGGTTGAACGCCCACATATAGAAAGCCAAATTCTTCATCTGCTTGATGCGAGACGCCACTTTAGGCAAATATCTACGGGTGAGCAAGGCAAGGCAGAGTGGCAACAGTAGCACCGTGACCACACGCTTCAAAATCATCAGAAAGGCGAATGCAAACGTGATGTCAGCCCCACGCTCCACCATCGGGAAAAACAAAGGGATGATGATGGACGTGACCACATTGGCAATCAGCGTGTAGACTGTGAGTGACTCGATGCTGCCACCCAACTTCTCCGTGATCACCGGAGCGGCAGCTGCCGTAGGACAAATCACACAGATGAACGCGCCCTCAAGCAGCAACTTGATCTGATAGTCTGACGTGAAGGCTATCGCCACAACCAACAGACCCGACATCAGTGTACGGATGCCCTGCAGAATGAAATGCCAAGTGCAGGGACGCAGGTTGTCTATCTTGATCTTGCAGAAGGTCACATAGAGCATGGCGAATATCACATAGGGCAAAACGCTGGGCATGTGCGGCCCCACAGCATTGCCGAATGGCTCCAGAAAAGGCACATTGCTAAACAGGAGATAAACCACGGCTCCCAATGCCAACGCGCAAGGGAGCGTCCATTTTTTTACAAAAGCTATGATGCTCATAAGGCTATTATCTATTTTATAGTGTTGCTTTTGGACTGCAAAGTTACGCTATTTGTTGATTATTTAGTAACTTTGCTGCCGTTTTTTCAACAACAATTCAAAAACTATGTACAACAACACGAAAGCATCGGGCATACCCTTGAAGTTTAAACACTTCTCACGCAAAGGTTACGCTCTCTTCGCTTGCTTGGGCAAGGAAGTGCTGATCGGCACACTCAGTGCCACCACACTGACCTATGCCAAGGCCGCCGGCATCAGCACGGAACCCGTGAAGCCGGACACCACCATGGCCACCCAGCGCGAAGTAATGCTCGATGAGGTGAGCATCACAGGCTCACGAGCGCCACTGACCAGAGGCCAAGCGGCGAGAATGGTTACTGTACTGGAGCGCAAGGACATTCAGGCTGCGCCGGTACAAAGTGTTAATGATCTGCTGAAATACGTTGCCAGTGTCGACGTGCGACAACGGGGGCCTATCGGCGCACAAACGGATGTGAGCATCCGGGGCGGCAACTATGAGCAAATCACGATTCTGCTCAACGGTATCAACATCTGTGATCCACAGACTGGGCACAACGCTTTCGATTTCCCAGTGGACATCAGCGACATCGAGCGCGTCGAGGTGCTTGAGGGACCCGCAGGCAGAGTGTTTGGCACATCCTCCCTTCTTGGAGCAATCAACATCGTGACCAAACAAGCTGGCAACAACAGCCTTTCCGCCCATGCCGAGGGTGGCAGCTACGGCTACTTGAACAGTGGGGCAAGCCTACACCTCCTATCTGGGAAATGGCACAACAGCGTTTCGGGCAACTATACCCGCTCAGACGGCTACAACCGGAACAAGGCAGGCAGACTCAACACGGATTTCAAAGGCGGCAAGGCTTTCTATCAAGGGGGATACGCCTCTCCCGACATCACGGTAAACTGGCATGCGGGTATCAGCTCCCGCGACTTTGGCTCCAACACGTTTTATGGCACGGGATCTGACGACCAGTTTGAACATACGCTCAAGACTTACACCGCCCTGCAAGCGGAAACAAGACAAGGGAAATTTCATTTGCGTCCTTCGGTCTACTGGAACCGCAATATGGACAGATTTGAATATTTTCGTGGTTTGGACAACATCGTCCCTGAAGGCGGGACGTATGGCGTGGCCTATAATTATCACCGGACAGATGTCTATGGTGTGAACCTCAACTCTTATTTCGACTGGACCTTAGGACGCACCGCCCTTTGTGCGGAACTGCGAAACGAGGACTTGGTCAGCACCACGCTTGGCGAACCGCTCGAAACACCCAAACACGTGCACCGCACCCAGCGAGACTACACCAACGGCATCAACCGCACCAACATCAGTTTCACCCTTGAACACAACATCCTGCTCGACAAGTTCACCTTGTCTGCCGGCATTGTGGCGGTCAAGAATTCATGGAACCACATGAACATGCGCATCTATCCCGGCATAGACGCCAGCTATCGCGTCTCCAACCAATTCAAGGTTTACGCTTCCTATAATTCGTCCCTCAGAATGCCGTCCGTCACCGAACTATATTACTCCGTGGGAGGACACCAAGCAGACAAGCACTTGAAACCGGAAGAACTGCAAGCCTTGGAGTTGGGAACGAAGTATCTCGGCAGAGGTGTCACGGCAAGTGCCAGCCTCTTCTACAACCATTGCAAAAACATGATTGACTGGATTCTTGACACCAACGAGGGGAACAACGCCGTGTGGAAGTCGGTCAACTTCACCAAAATAAACACCTTGGGAGTGGAGGCATCCATCGGTTTGCAATTCAGAGAATTGTTTCCATCTCAACAAGTATTCAAGACCCTACATCTGTCCTACACTTATATGACGCTAGACAAAGATGAGCCTGCCAACATCCAAAGCCGGTCCACACTTGAATATCTACGGCACAAAGTAGTGGCAGACATGGATTTCAATCTCTGGAAACAGCTGGATCTTATCGTGAAATACCGCTTCCAAAAGCGCACGGGAACATTCTCCATCAAAGGCGCCAATGGACAGGCACAGACACGCGCCTATCAACCGTACGCCGTGACCGACGCACGACTGGCTTGGAATGCGCCACGATATAATCTGTATGTGGAGGCGAACAATGTGTTCAACAAAAAATACTATGATTTCGGAAGTCTGCCACAACCCGGAACATGGGTTATGGCAGGGGCTTCTGTCAACATTAATCTATAACGCGTCTCAACCTCCCAAGAATTCTTACAGCCTTGTTGCGTGACAAATCACCGGGATTGCTTCCCGGTTCACCTTCAGGCACACGCAATCCTTGACGGGCATAGTAATCCTTCCAATAAGCGGTTACTTTGCCCGTCTTGTCGTGGAAGGACATCGGTATGGGTTGGAAAATCAGCCGTCCCTTACGGTCGCGGTAGCATTTCTGCACCAGTTCGCTGCAATAGAAAGCACTGTCGTCGGGCATGAAATTGAAATCGTAAGGACGGCCCAAGAACCGCATAGCCCGTCGCACAGATGCGCCCACTCCCACGGTATCCCGCAGTTGGGCATGAATGACAAAACTGCGGCGCACCAAGAAGCTATCCATGGGAGTCAGGCTTACACCACGATGAACCGCCTCCAACGCATACCATCGTCCCTCCTGTTGGTGAACGATGGCCACATGGTCTATCTTCTGTCCATCAATTCCCTGCGTCACATCTGTTATATTGTTGCCATTCTCAGCCACACAAAACAGCAAGTCTCCCTCCGCCAACTTGTTGCAGTCACGAAGACTCCCCTTCTGGGCTCCCACGCAACAGAAGGCGAACATTCCTATCAATATCAATACACTCGTCTTTCTCATCATGATTTAATTATTCAAACAAAAGTATATCCTACGACCAACGATTCTGTGAAAAACAAAGATATATTTGTCAATATCAATTTATTTCACTAACTTTGCATCATCCTTTGCGCTCGTGGCGAAATTGGTAGACGCGCTAGACTTAGGATCTAGTGTTTTGCGACGTGTAGGTTCGAGTCCTATCGGGCGCACCCGAAGAAATCCTAACTGCTTACATTCAAGCGGTTAGGATTTCTTCTTTTATAGAGATACAATCACTTGTCGTCATCAAGCATCCCTTCTTCTGAATAAAACCAGAATGCATTCACCTGAGCATCGTGAGTGGGTTCATTGTCCTTTGAAGCGCCTACGACTTCAGTTCCGGCGCACAAATAGGATTCTATGGGGGACGACACGATGGTCAATCGGGGGATAATATATTCTTTCTTTTTCATTTTCTATCTACTTACTACTATTAAAACATTACTTTTTTACCATTTACGATATAGATATGGCCCTTCACTGGAGCCGTGACACGCTGTCCGTTCAAGTTGTAAACTGGCGCATCGACAACGTGGGAATCTTTGTTGTTCTCAATTCCATTGATGGAGGTCGGATCATCGAAGATCTCTTGGATAGAGATGTTGGAAGATGCCGTGTTTCCTGCCTTCATGTAGGCACGGTAAGCCCCCACCTTCAACTTCTTCGTACTGTTGTCTTTCAGAAGATGGAACCAGTCGTCCGACTGCATGAGGTAACAGGGAGCAGGCGCCTCTATTGTCGTGAAGGTGCCGACAAGGTAGTCGTCGTCAAGAGGCTTCTCCACAGATGTCCCCGACATGTCGCATCCAAACACCACAAGGTTATTCCTATCGGGAATATTCGCAGCAGCATTCATTTCTGAATATGGCACACAGCGACGAATCAGGCACGGCTGACCGGCTTCAACTTCATTCACATAGTTAAACTCTATATGGTAGTCGTCATACATGCGCATCGCTTTACAAATCCGCCACATGCCATAACTATTGTCCATACTGAAAGAGCGCGGCAGACAAACTGTGGCATAGCTGTATTGGGCAGATGGAAGATAGCGATAATCCTGGAAAGCTATCACGTTGAGACTTATATAACTCTTGAAATATTCATAACTTTCCGGTGTGCAGAATACCTTCAAAGCACTACTGCCATCCTTGATATCTGACAAATTATCGTAGTTGAGTTCACATCCACTGTATCCATGCGCCAGCAATACCAAAGCGCCAAGATTCGTACAGTCTGCGAAAGCTTTTATCTGCATGAGACTTTGGGGTAAGACCACACTGCGCAGGACTGTGCATCCGTTAAAACTTCCATCTAACAAAAATTTAGTGCCTTCACTAAAACGCAGCCTTTTGAGCGCAGTGCAATTCTTGAACACCCCTGTGATATATCTACATGCAGGAAGTTCTAGAGTTTCCAATGAGCTATCACCACTAAAGGCATATCCCAAATAAGTCAACCTATCGGGAAGAACAATCTCCCTTAACGCTGTGCAATTCTTGAAAATCGGTTGATCTTTTATTCCCCAAATGCTAAACTGACGTACCTCATCATCCTTTATACTCTCCGGTATGGGCTTATACGGATTTTCGATTGTCAGACTCTCAATCGTTTTATTATCATTAAAAAGCTTTCGAGCCACTATTTCATAAACATATCCTGTGATATTCGACAACACCACATAGGCAGGAATACGCACTTCTTGCGCAGTACATGTCTGCGCCATATTGGGGTCTTGGAGCGACACAAGCATCACTGTGTTGTCTTTGGATGACCGTGTGGCTGTATACATGAGTCCATCGTTATAGTCGGTATAGAACGTGATGCTCTTGAGGTTGTCAAGATTAAAGCAATCTACGCCAAGTCCTGTTCCCGACTTGCGGTAGATGCCATCAGAGGGTACATGCACCCTCACACCTTTGGGCAGCCCAAAATTTTCCGTTGAAGTGTTTGCGAAACATTTGTCGGCGATATAGGTTATGGTGCCGCTGATGCCCTCCGCTTCACAGAGTGTTGCCTTCTCTTGCAGGAACAAAGAAGTCGGGGTGTCGGTCGCCGTCAGCAATGTGACGGTTTGGGTTGGATAGTCAAAACGGACTTTCACGTTATATTTGACATCATTGTTGGCTGTGAACACCATCGGGCTCTCCACCGTCTGCAGCGCCTTCTTGCTTCCTAAGGCGCCTTCCGCCATATCTGTCACGGCATAGGCAAACTTGAGCGTCTTAAGTTTATCGCATCCCTCAAAACAACGCTGTGGCAACTGATAAGCGGAATCTGTTCCCTTGCCAACCACAGTGGTAATGTCGACAGACTCCAAGTTTGAGCAGCCGCTGAACATCCCTTCACCAACAACCATGGTTGGATGACTGGCGGTAAATGGAAGTTTTATGCTGGAAAGACTTGTGCAACCGGCGAAACACTCAGAACCGAATGTAAGAGATTCCGTCTTGTCTTTCATCGCGGCATGGTCAACGTATATAGATTCAAGTTTGGTACAACCTCGGAAACACCCCTCGCCAAAGGTATCGACATAAGGGTATGTCGTAATGGTTGTCAAGGCTGTACACCCTTCAAAACAAGATGCCCCCAACGAATTGAACCGCCAATTGACCGCATCTGAGGATGAACGTGTCGGCTCAACCACCACTAAAGAGATTGCCGTGTTGCCCTTAAAGAGATTGGCGGGCACACATTCATCTTGAATATTGCCATATACCAATGGGGTGTCGTTGCTGTCATAGACAAAAGACAAATGACGCAGCAATGTGATTTTCCCCTTACACAGGTTTGTACGATCGGTATCAAACTCCACATTATAGCCTACTACACGTTTCACATTATAGTCTGCCACACGTTCCACTTTATAGGGCACGCCCTCAACAAAAAGGTTATAGTAGTCTAACGGCGGAGTTGAAGTGCCGTCCCAATTAAACATGGTGTTGTAGAGTTTACCCGTGAAAGTACTGGGCAATGTCAGCGATTTGAGATTGTTGCATCCGAGAAAGGCCTTGTCTGAAATCGAGGTCAGTCCTTCACCGAGGGTAAGGCTGGTCATCGCCGTCCCTTCCTCACTGGCATTGGCTGCAGCCAATACGGTACCAAGACTTGTCTTCGTGGTGTAGATGCTGTCATTCAAGGACAGCGTTCCTAACAGAGAGAGTGAATCTTTCGATTTCTTCACGTCATCCAAGATGGCTTCTATCTCCATTTTGTGCGTGAAGGGATGCATATTGTATTCCACGCCATTCTGCCAAACCAGCATGCTCCCATCTTCTGAAGTGCGAGGCTTGGAACCTTCAAAAGCATCGTTGGCTATGTTGGGGCGTTCTCCATCCAAGTGAAAGACAGGCTTTAAGTTGGTACAGCCGGAAAATGCCTTGCTGCCTATTTCCTTGACATTTTGCGGGATGTCCACATCCGTGAGGGCTGTGCAATCGCTAAAAGCTCCACTGCCTATGTTCCTCAGATGGGATGACAAGTTGACACCAGCGAGATCTGTATTTCCTTTGAACACATCCGGGCCAATATCAAAGCCGTCGCCTTTACCATAGAAAAATCTTACATTGTATACGTCAGAGAACAACTTGTCCAAATCAATGCTGTACGTTTGTCCAACAGAGGACGAATTATTCGCAACCGTGATTTCTGTTATGATTGGTACCTCAGAACTCTTATTGTCTATCTTGCCTGCAGTTAAATCACCATAAGAAACGCCACCAGAATAAGCGTTGATTACTGTAACCTTATATCGAACACCAGCGTTTATCCAATAGAACCACACCGTATCAGCCTTGGCCATGGTGCTGAATTGTATTGCGGCAAGCAAAGCCAGCGTCTTCAACACAATAGGAATGCGTGAAAATATAGACATATTACTCATAAATAAATGAATTATCAAAATATTCTTATTTCATTGAATTTCCAAAGTTACGCTATTTCTTCGATGTACCAAAAACAAAAGTCATTTTCTTTTCAGATTAGTGTCAAAAACTTCTATTTCGGTCAAGCCACCGCCTATCACGACAAAGATAGATATAAAAATCCACTTATTTCCTCAAAAGGTTTGGCATTTGGAATAAATTGCACTACCTTTGTTGGTAGGCAGAATTATTGTTTTTGCCTTATCTTTAAATAACACTTCAACATGGAAATCATACTTATCGTTATCGGCATCATTGCAGCAGCTTGCATATTCTTCTTTATCGGCAAATCTCAAAAAGGAGACACTTCCGCTTGGGAAGCCAAAGTGAACGAACTGTCCTCTACGCTTACGGCGAAAGAGGAGGTTATCAGTCGGCAAACGGAACAAATCAAGACCTTGACTGCCGAACGGGATGTCCAAAAAGCTCATGCCAACAACTTGGCTGAACAAATGGACCAAATGCGACAGGATCATGCCACGCGTCTGGCAGAACAGAAAGAGGACTATGAGAAGCAAATGAATTCCATCAAAACGGAACTGAAGGAGTCGTATGACAAGCAACTCGACACACTCCGCGAGATGAACAAAAAGCAAATCGACGACCAATTGACCCTCATCAAAGAACAAATGAAAACCACCTCGGAATCTGTCCTCAAAGCGCGGCAGGAAGAACTGGGCGAGCGCAACAAAGAGCAAGTGTCCAAAATCATCGACCCACTGCAAAAGAGTCTGAAAGACATGGAAGAGGCGCTCAACAACACCAAAGAGCAACAGAAAGAAGCGCTCACCCGCCTGGACGAGACCATCAAGCAAAACATGGAAAAGAGCCAGTCGTTAGGCGAAACTGCTGACCGACTGACGCGAGCACTGACCGGTGAGGTGAAGGTGCAAGGAAACTTTGGCGAGCTGAAACTGAAACAACTTCTTGAGGATTTGGAATTGAAAGAGGGCGAACAGTTCGACACCCAGGAAACACTGAAAGACAAGATCGGAAAATCTGCCAAAGGAGACGACGGAAAGGGACTCATCCCTGATTTCATCCTTCACTTCCCGAACAACCGACATGTCGTTGTCGATTCCAAAATGTCGCTGACCGACTATGAACGTTATATGAATGCCGAGGATGGCACTCCCGAGAAAACAGAATATCTGAAAGCGCACATTGCCAGCGTGAGGGCACAAGTAAAACGTTTGGCAAAGAAGGAATATACCAAGTATTTGCCCAGTGGCTACAACAAGCTCAACTTCGCCATCATGTATGTGCCTATAGAGGGGGCGCTCAACCTTGCTCTCCTCAACGACGACACCTTGTGGCGCGAAGCCTACGACCAAGGGGTGATGATTTTGGGACCTCAAACGATGTATATGAACCTCCGCGTCTTGGAAATGATGTGGACACAGGTGCGCCAACTGAAAAACCAACAGGCCATGATGGATGCTGCTAACACAGTCATCGACCGTGTGCAAGACTTCGGCATCCGCTTCATGGATGTAGAATCGAGCATGAACGATACAATCAAGAAAATCTCGAAGTTGAAGATTACGACAGCCGACAGTGGCGCAAGCATCATCACTGCCGCCAAGAAGCTGCTGAAGGCGGGTGCCCAGGAAAACAAGAAGAAAAAGTCACTGGCGGATATGGACGAGTCCTTGTTCATTGATGCGGATGACGCGCAGTTGCTCTTATCCGAGCCACATACTGAAAAAACAGAATAAAGATGCCCACTACATTATACATTAAGAATATGGTGTGCGACCGGTGCATCATGGTCGTCAAACAGATTCTCACCAACTGCGGACTTCCCGTTGAGCAAGTGGTGCTGGGGCAAGCCACCCTCGCCGAAAAGCCCAACGAGCAGCAGCTGCAGCAAGTGGGAAAAGAATTGTCTAAAGTAGGATTTGAACTGCTTGACGACAAGAACCGCCAAATCGTTGAGCGCATCAAAAACGAGATTGTCAGATTGGTCTATGACGATGACACACATCTCAAGACCAAACTTTCCAATCATCTTGCCTCGTTGCTCAACTACGACTATAGCGCCTTGAGCAAACTCTTTTCCGAGCAGACAGGCATCACTATAGAGAAATTCCACATCATGCAAAAGATTGAGCGTGTCAAGGAACTGCTATCCTATGGGGAACTAACGCTCAACGAAATAGCCGTTAAGATGGACTATTCCAGCATAGCCTATCTTAGCGCCCAATTCAAATCCATCACAGGTCAGACGCCTTCCCAATACAAAGCTAACAAGCAATCGCAGAGGAAAAGCATTGACCATATCTGACCTACAAGTCCAGATAGTGCTGCATCTTGTCAAGGAAATCGGCAAGATTGTTGCCATCTACAAAAGCGTGGTCCACACATATTCCCACTGGCATCACCCATCGATCTCCTCGACGCACAGCCTTGCCCACATTCATCAATGGCCAATCGTTGCCTGAGGTATAGGTCATGGAAGTGAAATACAAGCGGGGTATGGCGGAAATATTCACAACACCAATCTCCCCAGAAGCGATGAGTTGTTTGTTTACGCCATAAGGATCTCCATCCTCAGGAACATTGCAGAATTGCGCTTTCACACTATCATAAAACTCTTGATAGTCTTCTTTGTATTTGACCAAAGCCGTATAGAAGGTTTTACCCGGCACAGCCACAGGCACTGTTGCGTCTATACGGTCAAACCAGTCTACTCCACCCTCTTTATTGGAACGATAGCCAAATTCCTTCACCTCATTGGCTGCCCGCATCATTGCATACAGATATTTAATTATTGCTGTCCGCTAAAACTTTTTTATGCTAAAAAATTAGGGCTGGATTCCTCGCTTGGAATTCAGCCCTTTTAGTTACCTTTGTTGTTGCTAAAAAAAAATCCAGTAACTATGGACAAAGGTACACATTTTATCGGA
>JBNMIE010000045.1:0-18012 GCA_050873125.1 Prevotella sp. | reverse complement strand
TATTGCCTCAAGTCGCTTGGTGGGGTAAGGGGATGAAATGGCTTATCACGAGAAATACAGCATTCAAATAAAGCCTCAAGACACCATAATGACAATTTTGAGTCCAACAAGCGATTTATTGAAACAGTTGCGGAATTAAGGGTATATAAAAGGAGAAAAATTTGCCTCATTGAAAAGTTTTCTATACTTTTGCACCGCAAAATAGGTATTTCAATATTATTAAGTTTAGATGAAACGTCAACACGTATTATTGCTGCTGTTGGCAGCATTAGCTTGCACAGTACAAGCTCAGTCTACAGAGAAATTTGTTCCCTTCAAGTATGGAAACATGGACCAATGGGTGGTCAGAAACATCAAAGAATCAGCCATCATAGGCGGCAAGACCAAAACGCTCTATGAGATTGGTCCCAACCACACCATCAATGGGAACACACCCTACACCAATATGGGAGGTTCTCCCTGGGGCACCTCGAATGTGCTCGCCAAGGTGACAGGCATCACCAAGACCAACACATCTGTCTATCGTGACAAGCATGGTTCGGGCTATTGCGCCAAGATGGAAACCCATTTGGAGAGTTGCAAGGTGCTCGGTTTGGTCAACATCAAGGTGCTCGCCGCAGGATCCATCTTCCTCGGCGACATGAAGGAGCCTATCACCGGAACCAAAGACGGCCCTAAGGCCCTCAACTTTGGCATTCCGTTCAACCAGCGTCCGAAGGCACTTCAGTTTGACTACAAGGTGAAAGTGAGCGGAGCCGCCAACCGTATCAAGGAAACAGGTTTCAGCAAGGTGACCACCGTGCCGGGCAAGGACTATTGCGTGGCATTGCTTATCCTCCAGCACCGCACGGAAGACGCCAAGGGAAATATCACCGCCAAGCGTGTGGGCACCATGGTGGCCCGCTTCGGCACATCGACCAATGGATGGGTGGACGGAGCCAAGTTCCCCATTCTCTATGGCGACATCCGTAACAATGCCCACTACAACGCATCGTCCATGGGACTGCGCAGCTGTGACTATGCCCGCAACAAGAAGGGCAAGAGCGTGCTCGTGAAGGAAGTGGGCTGGGCCTCTGCCAACGAGGCACCGACACACCTCATCGTGCAGTTCTCCTCCAGCCATGGCGGAGCCTATATCGGAACTCTCGGCAACACCTTCTGGGTGGACAACGTAGGTTTGGTATACTAATAAATAACAATTATATATATGAGAAGAATCATTGCAACGGCATGTCTCTTTGTGGCGTGCGTCCTTATGGTGGCAGCAGCGCCACCGCAAAGCTCCTCAGCATCGGAAGGTGCCGACACATTGGTCGTGGGCAATGATTCTACTTCCACAACACAGAAGCGGGGAATCATCAACCGATTCCTCGCTTATTTCAATGACGCCAACAAGAACAAACATCACAAGCGCTTCGACTTCAGTGTTATCGGCGGACCTCATTACAGCACCGACACCAAGTTCGGCATCGGGCTTGTGGCTGCGGGACTCTACCGCACTGATACCCTCGATACCACTCTTCCCCCGAGCAATGTGTCGCTTTTCAGCGATGTGTCGACCGTGGGCTTTTGGCTTTTGGGCATAAGGGGTACGCACATCTTCCCGCAAGACCATTATCGTCTGGCCTATACCGTGTATTTCTATTCCTTCCCGGCAGACTTCTGGGGTATCGGCTACGAGATGGGCGACAACGACGCCAACAAGACTAAGATGAAGCGCTGGCAGATGCGCGGTAAGTTGGATTTCCTTTGGCGGTTGGCTGAAGGGTTCCATGTAGGTCCGACGCTTTCCTATGATTTTGTCAAGGGAAAGGACATCGATCGTCCGGAACTCTTGAACGGCATGGACCGCATCACCCATAATCTGGGTGTGGGCGTGACCGTCAATTACGACACTCGTGATGTGATGACCAATCCGCACAAGGGGGTATACCTGAGTCTTACCCAGTCTTTCCGTCCCAAATTCTTGGGCAACAAATACGCATTCACCAGTACAGAGCTGCAGTTGGATGCCTACAAACGACTGTGGAAAGGCGGTATCTTGGCAGGCGACTTCCGTACGACGCTCAATTTCGGCAATCCCTCATGGGCGATGATGTCCTTGCTGGGCGGATCTTATTCCATGAGAGGCTACTATGAAGGCCGCTATCGCGACAAACACAAGATGGAAATGCAGGCAGAATTGCGCCAGCACGTGTGGAAACGCAACAGTCTCACCTTCTGGCTGGGTGCCGGCACTGTGTTTGACAAGTTCAGCCATATCCACGCCGATCGGATTCTGCCCAACTATGGTGTGGGTTACCGTTGGGAATTCAAGAAAGACGTAAACGTGCGCCTTGACTATGGATTCGGCAAGGGCGGTCAGTCGGGCTTCATGTTCAACATCAATGAAGCCTTCTAAAAACTTATAACAAGAAAATATCAGATGATTCATATTTCAGATGTCAAGCGGTTCGTCACCGCTCCGAAGACACTCTTTTTCCTCACATTCCTCACCCTCATTGTCCCTAACATTGCCCTCTGCTTTACTGAGCATTTGTCTTTGCTCGCAAGTGTGGTGAATGTGCTGCTTCCACTTTCAGTCTATTGGCTGATAATGACGTTGAGCGCCAAACCCGGCAAGATGACGTGGACCCTCTTCATTTTCATTTTCTTTGCGGCATTCCAAATCGTGCTGCTCTATCTGTTTGGTAGAGGAGTCATTGCTGTGGACATGTTCCTGAATCTCGTCACCACCAATCCGACAGAGGCAGGTGAGTTGCTCGACAATCTTTTGCCGGGAGTGGTGAGTGTGTTTGCCCTCTATCTGCCAGTATTGATTTTGGGTGTGGTGTCGCTCTGCAACAAGAAATGTCTTGATCCGGCGTTTCTCTATCAACAGCGTCGTTACAGCCAAGTTGCACTTGTTGTGGGTGTGGTATTGGCGTTGGTGTGCAAGGTGACAGACAAGGAATACAAGTTCTCAGACCAACTCTTCCCAGCCAATGTGTGCTACAACTTGTGGCTTGCTGTTGACCGGACGGAGAAGACCAATGCCTATACCACCACTTCTGCCCATTTCCGCTATCATGCCAAGCCCACTCACAGCGCTGACAGCACGGAAATCTATGTACTTGTGATTGGCGAGACGGCCCGTGCAGGAGAATTCGGCATCTATGGCTATCAGCGCAATACTACGCCGGAATTGGCCAAGACACAAGGCTTGACCGCATTTACCAATGTGCTCACCCAGTCGAACACCACCCACAAGAGCGTGCCCATGCTTTTGTCGCTTGCCACCGCTGAGGATTACGACACAATCTATCGGACCAAAGGCGTGATCAGTGCTTTCAAGGAGGCAGGCTTCCATACCACGTTCCTGTCCAACCAACGTCCCAACCATTCCTTTATCGACATCTTTGGAAAGGAGGCCGACGAATGGCGTTTCATCAAGGACGCCCTGCCAGAGGACAGCAATGTGCTCGACATGTCGCTGTTGACTATTATGAAAGAAGTGCTGAAGCGCCCCTATAAGAAACAACTCATCGTGTTGCACACCTATGGTTCGCACTTCAATTATCGGGAACGCTATCCACAGAATGAGGCCTATTTCAAACCAGAAAACAATTCTGCGGCAGAATATGAGAATCGACAGTCGTTGCTCAATGCCTATGACAACAGTATCCGCTATACTGACAAATTGTTGGCGGATATTGTCCGAATGGTGGAGAGCAAGGGATGTGCCGCCACAATGCTTTATACCTCCGATCATGGAGAGAATATCTTCGATGACGACCGCCGTCTGTTCTTGCATGCCTCGCCCATTCCGTCTTGTTTCGAACTCCATGTCCCGTTCCTCGTTTGGACCTCAGCACGCTATCAACAGCAATATCCCAAAGTGGTATCTGCTCTGAAAGCCAACAAGAATAAACCTGTGCAAAGCAGTGTGTCCACCATTCATACCTTGCTGCAGATGGCAGGTATCCAAACGCCCTGTCTCAAACCTCGGCTCTCTGTGGCTGACACAAACTACCGATGCGGCAAGCGCCATTATCTCAACGACCACAACCTGCCGCTCACTTTGGAAAAGACTGGTATGACACAAACTGATTTCCGCGATTTGGAATTATGGGGAATCACCGATTTGAAATAAAGCATGTATCCTAGAGAATCATTGTATGTAGGAGCTTAAAACGAGTATGCCCTCGGAAGTTTGGGACCAACTTCCGAGGGCATGCTGTTTGTATAGAGTAAGGTTTACTTATTTAGAGTAAACGATTTTGCCGTTTTTCACTTGAACGTTCTTGATAGAAACATTGCATTCTTCTTCGATGCTATTCTTGAATTGATTAAGAGCCTGCTGCAGTCCTTCCTTTGTTATGCTGCTAAAAGTGACAGAGAGCTGTCCGCCTTTACCATTCGTCGGTTCTGTAATCACCTCGTTGCTGCCGTTATCCTTGTAAACCACCAACATATACGAAATCTCGTAGCTCAATGTATATGAACTTTTCAGATTTTCAGGCAACGTCTTTACCTTCATCGTAATAGGTGCCTCATAAGAAGCGGGGTATGAGCTTGCGGTCAGCGTGTTCTCGTTCTCAGTCTTGTTGAGCGTCTTTGTAGTGGAAGACAATTTGGTGGGATCGCTTACGGTTGACTGGAGTGTCGGTGTCATCAAATCCAACAGGTCCTGTGAGAAATTGGCTTTGACAATCAAGTCAGTATGAATGATGTTTGGTTCTTGATATTTGTTGTCGTCATCGCTTGAGCAAGCGGTCAAAGACAGTCCAAACACAACGGCAAGAAGTGCCGTGAATAATTGGTTTAAATAGTTCTTCATTTTCTTAAGTGTTGTAAATGATAAATGTTTATTGGTGCAAAATTAAGAAAAATAAAGAGTGGCCCAAGGATAAGGGCAGAAAAATAAAGTCTGTTGTTCGCATTCTCTAAAAATGCACTAATTTTGCAGATGGAATAAAAACACGAAAGAATGGAAAACAAATATCAGACACAGTTTCCCTCTCTTATGGAGGAAAAGAAAATCATGTATGTGCACGGATTCGGTTCGTCGGCACAGTCGGGCACAGTCAAATTGCTGCGCCAACTGATGCCCAATGCGGAAGTGGTGGCCAAGGATATGCCGATTCACCCGGAGGAGGCGATGACATTGTTGCGTCAGATGTGTGAGCAGGAAAGGCCAAACCTGATTATCGGTTCATCGATGGGCGCCATGTATACAGAGATGCTCTATGGCTACGACCGCATCTTGGTGAATCCCGCATTCCAAATGGGCGACACGATGATGAAACATGATATGCTTGGCAAGCAAACTTTCCTAAATCCCCGTGAGGATGGTGTTCAAGATTTCATCGTCACCAAGTCACTTGTCAAGGAATATAAGGAGATGACAGAGCAGTGTTTCGCCCATGTGACGGAGGAAGAGAAAACTCGAGTCTATGGCCTCTTTGGTGATAAGGATCCGTTGGTCAACACCTTCGACCTGTTCCGTGAACATTATCCACAAGCCATGCATTTCCATGGCGAGCATCAACTGATAGACAAGGTGGCGATACACTATCTGACACCCGTTATCCGGTGGATTGACGACTGTCAGGAAGGTCGGGAGCGTCCCATTGTCTACATCACCCTTGAAGCCCTCAAGGACAGCTATGACAAGCCTCGTGCCAGCATGCACAAGGCTTTTGAGTATCTCATTCAGTATTACAATGTCTACATCATTGCCCCCGCTCCGACTAATGACCATGCCCAAATCACAGCGGCACAGGATTGGTGTGAGGAATATCTCAGCACCCCAGCCCATGACCATCTCATCTTCACCAATGCCTTGAATCTCGCCTATGGCGACTATCTCATCACAGCCCGGGCAGAAGACAAGGACCTCTTTATGGGAACGACGATAGAGATAGGCAGTGACGAGTTTAAGACTTGGGAAGAAATCATCGTCTTTTTTGACCGCCTCGGCGGACAATAACGAAGTATGTATTTAAAAAGAGTGGGGGACAGCGCTATTCCATCATGCGCTCCAACCGCTCCACAGCCAACGGCATTTCTTGCTTGAACGAAGTATGGTCGAGCAGGAAATGCCGTTTTCCTTCTGCGATATGCTCATATAGCTCCTGATTCATACTTTCCACATAGGAAGATATGGCATACTCAATATCCTCCTTTTGGCGGGGAATAGTGGACCGTTCATACACACGCCATTTCTGGTGGAAGAAGCAATAAGCTTCCTCAATACTGTCTTTTGAAATCATGTCTGCAAAGTTAATGATAAATTATAGACTGTAGACAATTTTATTGAAAAAGAATGCCTTTGAGTGCATAAAGAGAGAAAAAACAACAGAAATATAAAAATAATTAAAGAAAAGTTTGCAACTTAAAACATTATGGCATATCTTTGCAACCGTTAAACTAAACTGTTGCATAACTACTGCCGTCGCTGACGGTATGTAAAGTCAAGTACACATAAAACGACAATTTGACAAAAAGGTCAGAGTCAACCTAACCCTTTACTTGATTCATTGCAATAAACGAAGAGAGATTAATTAACTTAACACTGAAATTTTTATGGGCAAACTGTTTAGAAAAGGCTCAAGGTCTTTTAGCTATTCTGGCAGGACTGTAGAAGCACGGCAACTGATTGTGGCTTGTGCGCTGTTGGGACTTTCCCCTTTGGCACCTACGGCTTTTGCGCAGAATGTGAGAGGAAACCAGAATGTAACCAACCAGGCGAATGCCGGATCGCGTGGCATCCTCTATCAGGGTGTAGTCGTAGATGAAGACGACCAACCTTTGGTGGGTGTGAGTGTGAAGGACAAGACGAACAAGGTGCTGGCTGTTACGGACGAGAATGGTGAATACAAGGTGCTGTTGCCAGCCGGCAAACACACATTGTCGTTCTTCTATATCGGCATGAAAGTGCAAGACGTCCGCATGCAGCAAGGCAAGAAAAACACCGTCCGTCTGCAACCCAATTCCAACTCCATTGGCGAAACTGTGGTGACAGGTATTTTCACCCGCAAGAAAGAGAGCTTTACAGGTTCTGCCTCATCCTTCAAGCAGGAGGACTTGAAGGCTATTGGCAACCAGAACGTGTTGCAGAGTCTTAGTGCCCTTGACCCTTCCTTTGTTATCGTGGAAAACAATCTGGCAGGTTCCGACCCTAATGCCCGAATGAATGTCAACATCAATGGTTCGACCAGCATCAATGGCTTGTCTGACAAATATGGTACAGATCCCGACCGGCCACTCTTTATTCTTGATGGCTTTGAGACAACGCTCGAGCGCATTTCCGACATGAGTATGGACCGCATTGAGAGCATCACCATCTTGAAGGATGCCGCCTCAACAGCCATCTATGGTTCCAAGGCTGCCAATGGCGTGGTGGTAGTAGAGACTAAAAAGCCGGAAGCGGGAAAATTGCGCTTCACGTATAATGGTAGCTACAACCTCAGCTGGGCAGACTTGAGTGACTATAATCTGATGAATGCCAGCGAGAAGTTGCAGTTTGAGAAACTGTCCGGCTATTATGGCATGCTCGATGAGAATGGTGAAATCGTGAATGATGTCAACCGCGCGACCTATTATTCCCGTTACAAGAATGTTGTGGCAGGACTCGACTCCTATTGGATGAACGAGCCTTTGCGCAATGGATTCTCTCATGACCATAGTTTCAACGCCGAAGGTGGTGACTCTGCCTTCCGCTATGGCTTGACCTTCCGCTATCGTGACAATGATGGTGTGATGAAGAACTCTGACCGTCAGAACATTGACGGATCTGTGGATATTTCATACCGCGTGGACAAGTTCAACTTCTCGAATCAGACCAACATTTATTATACAAAGTCTGATGAGAATGTAGTGCCCTTCCGCGATTTCTCGTCCGCCAACCCCTATTATGCCAAGCGTGACGAAAACGGAGAGGTGTATCGTGTGCTTGAGACCTATGAGACATCGACAGGAACACAGTATGTCTACAATCCTCTGTGGAACTATCAGCAGAAGAGCTTCAACCGGGGAGATGAAATCCAGGTGAACAACAACTTTAATGTGGAATATCGACCCATCCCGGCTTTGCGTATCAATGGCCGTTTCGGATTCACCACATCAAGAGGCAAGACTGAAGCCTTCCGCTCACCTTACGACACATCTTTCCTTGGAACGGAAGAAATCAAGCGTGGCAACTATACCCGTACAGACAACAACAGCACCAACTATGATGGAAGTTTGATTGCCAGTTATGGAGGTATGATTGGTGTGCACACGTTCAACCTTGTGGGAGGTGCCCAACTTTCAGAACGCAGCACAACCAATGCGTCCAACTCAACTCGCGGCTATATCAGCGACAAGTTCTGGAATCCGAACTTCTCTAATGGTTATGCAGAGGGGAGCAAGCCGACCTCATCGGTGACAAAGACCCGCTCTGCCAGCTTCTACATGAATGGAAACTATGCCTACGATATGCGCTATCTCTTCGACTTCAATGTCCGTTCGGATGGAGCTTCCGTGTTTGGCGTAAACAATCCTTTCTCTACCACTTACTCTCTCGGTGTGGCATGGAATATCCACAATGAGCATTTCTTCAAGAAAAACAAGTATGTGAACTCTCTGAAGTTGAGATACACCTATGGTAACCCCGGCAATCAGAATGTGAATGCCAAACTTGCCAACAATGTGTATAACTACTACACATCCTATCCAAACCCGTTCGGCTTGGCTGCTGTCGTGTCGCAGTGGGGTAATCATGATTTGAAGTGGAAGCGCACCCGTACTCACAACTTCGGTCTCAACGCCTTGCTGTTCAACACCCGTCTGTCTTTGACACTCGACTACAACATCCGCAAATCCGACCCGGAATTGATTTCTGTGGACCAACCAACCTCTACAGGTGTGTCGAGCATTCCGATGAACATTGGTGCGACGGACAACCGCAGTTTCACTGTGACTGTCGGCGTGGACATCATCAAGCAGCGTGATTTCGTTTGGCGTATGACTGGCAACTTGCTGCATACTACAACCAAATATTACAACATTGGCGATGCCCTTGAAAAACTTAACCAGGAAGGTCGGGCTTCCCAAACCTTGATCCGTTATTACGATGGAGCCAGCACTTCCGCTTTGTGGACAGTACGCTCTCTCGGTATTGATCCGGCTAATGGAAATGAACTGTTTGTAAAGAAAGACGGCACATACACCTATAAATGGAGTGCGGACGACGAGGTGGAAGTAGGCGATACAACACCTAAGGCACAGGGAAACTTTGGAACTACCGTGCGTTGGAAAGGATTCTCTTTCGGCATGAACTTCTCTTATCGTGTGGGCGGACAGACCACTTTGAACACCCTTCTGTCAAAGGTGGAGAATATCGGTTCCACTTCTATCAAATACAATCAGGACCGTCGCGCGCTTCACGACCGTTGGCAAAAACCTGGAGACAGAGCCAAGTTCAAGCGTATCAATGATACTTCGCCGACAAATATGTCGACCCGTTTTGTGGCAGACGAGAACACCTTGCAGTGTACCAGCATCTCGTTGGGTTATGAGAACACCACAGCCTCTTGGTTGAAGGCTGCAGGATTGTCGTCCATTTATTTGCGCATGTACACTAATAATCTGTTCCGCCTTTCTACAGTCAAGGAAGAGCGTGGACTCGACTATCCATTCTCAAGAAGCGTTTCTGCTTCTATCGGTCTTCGTTTCTAACACATAATACAGACAACTATGAAATTAAGAAATATATTAAAACTCGGACTTGTCTCGCTCGCCATCACAGCAACGACGACATCATGTAACGACTGGCTTCAGGTGGATATGGAAGACTCCATCATGGAAAACTTGCTGTTTGAGAACGATGAGGGTTACGTCTCTGCGCTTAACGGCATCTACACCAAGATGAACGAGCAATATGGAAGTACGCTCTCAATGGGAATGCTTGATGTCATGGCACAGTATTATGATGTGGAGAAAAACACCAATCATAATCAAAATGTGTATGCCCAGCTCCAATATTCGCAAGGCGCATTTAAGAGTATGTCCAATTCTATTTGGACAGCGCTTTATGGATATATAGCCAACCTCAACACGTTGCTTGACCATTGTGATGAGTCGGGCACACATTTGACGAAATTATACTACCCCTATGTGAAGGGCGAGGCACTTGCCTTGCGCGCATTCTTCCATTTTGACATGCTTCGTCTCTATGGCCCTATCTATTCTTCGGACACAGAGAATACGATTGTCATGCCTTATCAGGAGACTTCTTCCAAGCAAATTCAGCCCTTGCTCTCTGCTAAAGAGGTGGCCGGGAAAATTCTGCGTGACTTGAATGAGGCGGAACAACTGTTGAAAGACGACAAGATTCGTACAAATGGAACGATGTTGGGAGACTCTTCAGATCCTAATGAGAGAAACACATTCCGCTATCGCCAATTCCGTCTCAACTATTATGCGGTTAAGGCTCTTAAGGCAAGAGTTTACTTGTGGATAGGAGATAAGGAAAATGCCTACAACACAGCATTGGAGATTATCAAGGAGAACAAGGAAAAGAACGTGTTCCCTTGGATAAAGAAAAATGCTGTGACCAATTCTGACAATCCGGATCGCTTGTTCTCTCCAGAGGTCATGTTCTCTCTTTACAACCAAAGTCGCAAGAACACCTATGAGAGCTTGTTCAGTTCAAAGGGTGACATCAACAGCATGCTCTACTTCAAGGGAACATCGCTTGAGGATGGTGACATATTCTCAAAGCTGACCTATTTCTATGATGACTTTGGAGATATTCGCCGCAGCAGCCAATGGTCGGTAGAGGAATTGACCATTCAAAGCTCAGAGGTGGAAACCAAGAAACAGAACGTGATAGCTTTCAACAAGTATATGGATGCGACACAAAATGTGCCATTCCGTTATATGATTCCTCTGATAAGAATGAGCGAAGTGTATCTCATCGCTGCAGAATGCGCCCAGACACCGCAGGAATCAATGGAATATATCAACGAGATTCGTGCGGCCCGCAACTGTGTAAAACTCGAATTGAAGGACACGGATGGACCGGAGGAAATCCAAAAATATATTTATCGGGAGTTTATGCGTGAGGAGATAGGCGAAGGACAGATGTTCTACTATTACAAGCGCAAGGCCATGAAGGAAATGATGTCTGGCAGTGAATTCGGACAAGAAGGAAGCTATTGGACACCGGAGGCTCCGCTCGAGGGCGTGTTTAAGGTACAGTTGTCACAATATGTATGGCCTATGCCTGAGGTGGAAGCCAACAAACGAATCACTAAATAACGGAGGACAAGCAATGAAAAACAAAATATTGACAATGTTGACTCTTGTCACGGCGATAGTTGCACTTTCAAGCTGTGAGAAAGAGCTGATGACTTTTCAGGGAGAAGATTGTCTCTACTTTGATGTGAGACGAGGTGCAAAATGGATTGAACCGAGAAAGTGGGCACGCTGGAATTATTCAGAAGTGACCTTTGGCAACATCCTTTCCAACGATACCACGCTTTCTCTCAAGATTTCCGCGACGGGTGACGTCAAGGACTATGACAGACCGTTTACGGTTATCGTCAGAAAAGACAGCACGGATTTGGAAGAGAATACGGAATACGAACCATTGGAACAGCAGTATGCGATAAAGGCTGGAGAAAGAAACACAATAGTCAATGTGACTTTCCACCGCACTGCACGCATGGAGGGAGACACCTTGAAATTGCAATTGGAAATACTTCCCAATAAATATTTCTCCTTGAATTTCAATAAATATGGTGATTATCCCGACACGTATGATGCGGACAATCCTGTCAGGGAGTTCAACCATAACACCAATGCCAGATTCCACAACTTGTTTGTTGATGATGTGCTTGTTCAGCCTACAGGTTGGTTTGGAACAGAAACCGGTGGTTTGTTTGGCAAATTCTCTGCAAAGAAATATAAGTATATCATGGAAGTGACAGGAACCAACATCTTCGACTTCACCAATGAAAAGATGCCGATAGGACGTGCCACAGCCATCAGTCAGCAAGTGGCGCGAGAGCTTATCAAGCGTGCACAGGCCAAGGATCCGGTATTGGACGAGGACGGCACCATGATGTGGGTCAGTTATGTCACAACTTTGGGCGGAAAGGATGCCTGGTATGCATACACCAAACCTGAAACATATTATAAATACAGATAATGCGGAAGATTATGAAAAAGAAATATAGTTTTCTATATATGCTTGCTTTATTGGCTTTCTCTTCTTGTGTAGAGGATGAAGGATGCAATGATATGCATCCAATCAATGAGGCAAAAATTGAAGGAATTGCGAATCAGTATTATAAAGTCGCTGACATTGAAGATCTGACTATTCCCGTTCAGTTGACAGGCACTTTGTCTGGCGATGATGTCAGTGCTTTCGATTGCGAATGGTTCTTGTGCAAATCAACAATCGGTGAAGAGCAGCACGAACACACGACAATCAGTCATGAGAAGGACTTGAACTATTCATTGAAAGGTGTGAAGCCAGGTGATTACACGCTTTATTTCATCGCGATGGATAAAGACACCAAGTTGAAAACCCAGGCAAGCACCAACCTTCGTGTGCTGAGTCCATATGTACGCGGCTTTTATCTCTTTGGTGACAAGGAGGATGGCACATGCGGCATTGATTTTGTCGGTATGATTGAAGAGAAAGATACGGCAGTCATTACAGACATGTTCAACAATACAGCCAAAATTAAAGGCGCGGAAAATCTGATATTCCTTGGCGACCGCAGTATTAGAACCGATCTTGAAGGTCTATGGGCCGTTACAAAAGACGGATCCTATCAGCTAAGCCATGCGGCTACAGACTCCAAAATCAACGTCACAGACCATTCTATGGATGATGTGATATGGAACACTATTTCCACCATTCACAAACCTTTCAAGGTTCTTGACATCCAGCCGCATGCCTTTGGCTCCTCAAATATGATGACATCGGGAACATGGCGTTGTGTCATGACAGACCAGGCGACATTCTTCGGTACACTCTATCAAGGTGAAAGCTATGGCAATCCGATCAACTGTTATACCTCAGGTTCCAGTGAATTGACGGAATTGGCACCCTACATATTTTACAAGGGGAATTCATCGTACGTGAGTGCCATCGCTTTCTATGACAAGACAAAGCACAAGTTTGTAAGACAGAATGCCGCTTACTACTCTACCACTAATTTGGCTGAATATTCAGAGGCTTCTGAAACGCCATTCAGTCTGGACCAGACTAAATACACTCCTGTACGCGATTTGGTTTATGGTGAGAATGGTTATGGTAACAAGGGCGCCTCTTATGCACTGATGAATGATGCTGACGGCAACTACTATGTCTACATGTTTACCATTGCCAGCACCTATGCTAATGGCTTTACAAAATCTCTCGCGAGAACAATTGACAAGACAGCCGCTGTGGATATAGACAAGGCCAGTCATTATGCGTTCTATTCCCAACAGCCTATTTTGCTTTACGCTGTGGGCAATGATGTGTGGGCATACAACTATAATACCAAGAAGGCAGCCAAGATTAAGACTTTCAATGGAGAGGTCACTTATTTGGCTATGGATTACAACTCTGCCGGCAATCCTGATGATGTCATTGTCGCAACTTATTCGCCAACAGAAAAAGGTACGGTCTATAAGTTTGAGTTGGAAGATGATCCTAATGTCCTTGGCATGAAAGAAAAGGTGTATGCCACATCAAGTTATCCTTGGAAGACAAACTTGAAGGTTGTCAAGGTGGAGTATCGCAATTGTCCGGACTAATCCCATTAACTCTTGTGTGCGGACAGCCCGTTGAGGCTTGTCCGCACACATAAACAGAACATAAAGACACATGAAAACAAGTAATATCTTGGCGGGGATGCTCCTCTCGGCTTTCGCCCTGCCAACCTTGGCACAGACCAATTTCCGCAACATCTCTTTTGACGACGCTTTGGCTGCCGCCAAGAAGGAGAAAAAGATGGTGTTCATCGACTTCTATACGGATTGGTGCGGTCCTTGCAAGATGATGGCGCGCGATGTGTTCCCCCAGAAAAAGGTGGGCGACTATTTCAACGGCAAATACGTCTGCCTCAAGCTCAATGCCGAGAAAGAAGGCAAGACACTCGCCACAAAATACAACGTCAGAGCCTATCCCACCTATGTGGTTGTGGATGCCGACGGAAAGCAGCGCATGGAGGCCAAGGGAGCGATGGATGCGGACGAGTTTATCAACAAGATAGAGTCCGGCACCGATCCGAATCGTGCTCCGGAACGCATGAAGCAACTCTATGAAGAGGGCAAGCGCACACCTGACCTCATCAACAGTTACGCGCTCTATCTGATGGAGCAGCAGAAGGAAAGCGAAGGTTTCAAGGTCGTTAACGACTATTTCAACTCGCTCTCCAACAGCAAGCGCTTGTCGGCGGACAATGCTTTCCTCTTCACCCGCTATACATTGAGCCTTGATGATGAGAAAGCCAAATTCTTGTTGGCCAACCATGACAAGTTCGACAAGAAGGTGAAGGCTCAGACAGATGCCCGCATCCAGCAACTCTGCCACAATGCACTGACGAGCTATTTCTCGGGCTACATGTTGCGCGAGAACAAGTATAAGGAGGCTGACTATCAGGCCTTGAAACAACAGATACAGAGCCTGCAGCTGGACAAGACGTATGAATATGCGCCGATGTTCAGTCTGATAGAGAGCCGTGTGAAAGACGATGACCAGACATTCCTGGCCAATTGCGACAAGCTTTATGACCAGTTGAATCCTCGTGACCGCACACTGCTCATCCTCAACCTCACCCGTCTCATCGACACAAAGGACAAGACAACGCTCAAGGGCATCTCTACCTTCATCCGTTCTCGTCTTGCCACGATGGATGCCAACACCATCTCTTTGGCGGGTCGTCTGCTCAGCAGTTTTGAATGACAATAGATAATCTCTCTCTTCAACTTCGTCCCATGAAGTCTTCCAATAGCGATTGGCGGGTTTCATGGGATTTTTTATTCCCCTGTTTTCTTTGTACAACCCAGTTTGCCCAAAATGGTCCGGAAGCCTGGGCAACAGTTGCCCACCGCGTGGGCATCCATTGCCCAGCGCCTTGTACCATCCGTTAACTGCCTGTATGCTGACTTTACCTGATTAGAACAGATACTTTTAAACTTCATAAACTATAAAGGTAGACACTATCCATTTTATGTAACTATAATAGTAGACGTCTTCTTTAAATTGGTCTTGCTTTAATAGACCCGATTTTGGTCCTGCAAAGGTGCGCATTCTTTGACTTTAGACACACGGTTAGGCTGAAGTCTAATGATGTAGGTATGTATGTTCTATGTATGATTTTCGGGTTTACCTACATAGTCAAACTCCGCATAAACACTGGGGTTTCGGGATGTTTATGTAGGTATGTATGATTTTTCGGGGAAGAAAAAATAAATATAGAAGATTTTATAAGAGAAATTCTGAAGATGAAAGTGGTAGGATGGTCGGGAAAGATGTTAAAGCGTGCAATTCTGACCACAATAGCACAAAGTCGGGTGTAGAGCATAGGACTGACAAACTTCAAAAAAAGGACAAACGATATGCCGCTTGTCCTTTCTTGATGTCTGTGCACGGTTGTTGTGCAGGTATAGATTGTTCAGATTGTGTTACTTTATCAACGTGATGCCGATACCCCAAGAGCCGGAGTCACCCAAATTGTTGAACTTGAATTTAGGGGCACACATGTAATAGCCCACTGTGATGAAGCCGGAAGTTCCCTTCTTGGTGGTCCACAACTTCACACCGGCAGCGATGTTTGCTTCCGCTCCATAGGCGAACTCGCTTTTGTCGTTCTTGGTCATTCTGCCCTTACTGTCGTAAGAGGGTTCTTCGTGTGAAGCGTAGCCGATATACCCTCCAACTTTGGCCTGTACGAGGAAAGCCTTGCTGATCAGATATCTCTTGCCCAAACCCAGGTAGAAATTGCCTTGATAAGAGGAAAGGTCGCCAAAACCTCCAACGAAACCGAATCCGGTGTAGAACAAGTTGGAAACGTCATACAATACTTTCAGACCATACATCTTCTGGTCGGTGTTGAAGGTGATGCCGATGTCGGTGCCCTGTACAAAGCCGTTTGAAGGGGAAGACTCTGCGGGTTTCTCCCCATTGGCGGTGGTGATGGGCGAGTCATAGTTGTTTTGGATGACTGTTTGGGCGTTCGCACACAGTTGCAAAGATAGGAATGCAACCATTGATAAGATGATTTTTCTCATAATGTAAGAATGTTTATTGATGAATAAAGTGAATGAACTAAGGTCTTTCTATCTTGTTTAGGGTGATGGTGAGCGGCTGCTCACCCGCTTTGGCGTTTTCTGTTTTGATTTCATATTTGACAAATCCAACGCCTCGTGCCAACCACCAAGTATACTGATATTTGTTTACCGACCCGGAATTGTCCTCCGATGCCTTTCCTTTTATTCTGATACAGTCGAAGGTGCCGGCGGGCGTATTGACGGTTTCAAGGCCATCTACTTGGAAATCAGAGTAGGTGGATTTCAAGGCAACCTTACCTCCGAAGATGTTTTTTCCTTCGTCCACGATGGCACCGCATCGGATTTTCTCTCCTATGCCGAGTGTCGAGGGAATCAGCAAGGCATAGCCTTTGCGGCTATTGAGCATGTAGATGTCTCTGGAAATGTCGTGTGTGAGGTGGAAAGTGCCTGCGGTGTCGATATCTGTAGGGAAATAATAAGACTTGAATGTGGCGGAAATGCCTTTGGACGGCTCGTGCTTCTTGTTGAGGAAGGCTTGTCTCACATAGATTGTCAATAGCCCATTGTTCACCTTCTCATCCGCTACAATTTGCTGTATGTAGGTGGGGCCTCCCATGAATTTCACCTGTTCGTTCCCTTTCAGAAAAACATATTCAGCGACAGTTCCCTTTCCATAGAGGGTGTAAGGCTTTTGGCGGTAGACGCTTTGGACGATGGCATTAGCGTCAAGGCTCGGTGCAGGTGACAGTTTCAGACCTTGCCCTTCGGTGGCTTGTACAGATGCCGGGACCGAATTAGTGGATTGTGGAGTTGGAGTAGATGGGCTTTGAGAGGAAGAGGATTGTCCGGATTTTAGGGAAGATGCAGTGCTTGTAGGTGGAACAGGGGCAGCGTTGGCCCTTTCTTGGGCTTCTCTCTTTGCCTTGTTGAGCTTTTCCACATATTTGTTGTTGAACAAGGTCGTGGTTCCGTCTCCATTCTTGATTAGGAACACCTCGTCTTTCTTCTTTTGGTAGACAGGCGCTTTCTTGCTGCTTTTCAACTTGTAGGAAATGTTTTCCTTTCCGATGGAGACATCGAATACGGGGAAGTATTTTCCGTCGTTAAGAAAGAGTACATTGTCTTTCTTGTCTAATTTCACTTGGGGAGAGGTCATCTGGTTGCCGTCCTCGTCAAAGAAAATGTTGCTGCCCTTTTCCTTCATAATCATGTAGACAAAGTCTGTGGGAGCCTTCATTTCTCCTTGCCTTTTCTTGTTCAAATTGATAAACCGGATGTCTGAACGGTCTATCCTCAGCACCTTGACAGGGATAAAAGTTCCGTCTCGTGTGATCATCACGTCATCACTGCCAGCAAAGGCTAAAGAAGAACTGATGAAAAGGAATACTGTTAAAAGGACACGCCAAGATGTTGTGCTTGTTTTCCGATGTGCCATAGTCATGCATTTTTATAGTGTCCTATGGCTTCTGTTCGGACAGTTAATTGTTAAGTTAGTGTGCTTATAAGCACCGAAAAGCGTGAAGCCCTGCCGCTTGCTCCACCTTTGAGGCCTTAGGACTTGCCTTTCACGTCAGAACAAGCAACAAGACCCCACGCTGATATGTGTGTATACCCCCCCTCAGACCGTCCGAAAACCTTGATTTTCTGCTGTTTATCACTGTTTTGAGGGCATATAAAGCCCTCTAAGCTAGTCTGGGGACCAGCTCTAAAATTTCGATTTCTAATAAAATTCATAATTGATGTGCTCAAATC
>JBNMIE010000044.1:0-18137 GCA_050873125.1 Prevotella sp. | reverse complement strand
CATACATAAACCTACATAAACCTACATGAACCTACATGGATGTTCTCCATTTTCCGCTTCAAGAAAATGGGAACCAACAATACATTGTCAAATAAATTCACATCTGAGAAAACTTACTCATCCGTTTGTCCATCGTTAATGTGCCGTTAACGATGCGTTAGTGTGCCATTAACGGAATTTTCACCGCGGTGAAAAACAAATTAGTCCGCATGTTTTCCACAAGCTACCCCGCCTGTATCCGATGAAGTATCGGCAGATAGGAAAACACGTAAACTGCTTGTAAAATAAATTCAGAAGAGGAGTGAGAAAAACAAAAGCGGATGTGAAGCACCTTGAACGGTGCGACACATCCGCAGATATAGAGTTTTTTGATTTCTGTTACGCGATTAGTCGGCAAGCTTGGCCTTGATGAACTCGCGGTTCAGACGGGCGATGTTGGCGATAGACTCGTTCTTCGGGCACTCAGCCTCGCAAGCGCGGGTGTTGGTGCAGTTGCCGAAGCCCAGTTCTTCCATCTTCATGATCATCGCCTTGGCACGCTTGGCAGCCTCGGGACGACCCTGTGGCAGGAGTGCCAACTGGCTCACCTTGGAGCTGACAAAGAGCATGGCAGAGCCATTCTTGCAGGCTGCCACACAGCAACCGCAACCGATACAGGTGGCGCAGTCCATTGCCTCGTCGGCCTTCTCCTTAGGGATGAGGATGGCGTTGGCATCCTGTGGCTGACCGGTGCGCACGCTGATGTAGCCACCAGCCTGGATGATCTTGTCGAAAGCGGAGCGGTCTACCATGCAGTCTTTGATGACTGGGAAGGCAGCCGAACGCCAAGGCTCAACAGTGATGGTGTCGCCATCGTTGAACTTACGCATATAGAGCTGGCAAGTAGTGGCACCCTGGTTGGGGCCGTGTGGATGGCCATTGATATAGAGTGAGCACATGCCGCAGATACCCTCACGGCAGTCGTGGTCGAACACGAATGGCTCCTTGCCGTCTTCAATCAACTGCTCGTTGAGGATGTCGAGCATCTCGAGGAATGAGGTGTCGGTAGGAATGTCCTTCATCTCGAATGTGTCAAAGTGGCCCTCTGCCTTTGGACCGTTCTGACGCCATACTTTAAGTGTGAAACTTATACTGTTTTCCATCTTGTTTTCCTTTTAATTAGTTCTTATAGTTACGTGTCTGAACCTTGATTGCCTCATAGTGCAGAGGTTCCTTGATGAGCTCAGGAGCAGTGTCGTCGTTGCCCTGATATTCCCAGCAACCTACGTAGAAGTAGTTCTCGTCGTCGCGCTGTGCCTCGCCCTCTGGGGTCTGGTACTCCTCGCGGAAGTGACCACCGCAGGACTCGTTGCGTGAGAGTGCGTCGTAGGCAATCAGCTCACCCATGGTGATGAAGTCACGGAGGTGGATGGCCTTGTCGAGCTCTACGTTGAGACCTTCCTTAGAACCTGGGATGAAGAGGTTGGTGTTGAATTCCTTGCGGATCTTCTTGATCAGCTCCAAGCCTTCCTTCAAGCCTTCTGCGGTGCGGCCCATGCCCACGTGTTCCCACATGATGTGGCCCAACTCCTTGTGGATGGAGTCGACAGAACGCTTGCCCTGGATGCCCATGAGGCGGTCGATCTCAGCCTGCACGTGCTTCTCTGCCTCCTCGAATTCGGGCATGTCGGTAGAGAGGTGTGGCCAGATGGCCTGGTCGGCGAGGTAGTTCTGGATGGTGTAAGGCAGCACGAAGTAGCCGTCGGCGAGACCCTGCATGAGGGCGGAAGCGCCGAGACGGTTGGCGCCGTGGTCGGAGAAGTTGCACTCACCGATGGCGAACAGACCTGTGATGGAGGTCATCAGCTCATAGTCTACCCAGATACCGCCCATGGTATAGTGGATGGCAGGATAGATCATCATCGGATTGTAGTATTTCACACCGTTGATCTCGTTGGCGAGTTCGCCTGGGTTGACATCGGTAATCTCCTCATACATGTCGAAGAGGTTGCCATAGCGCTGGCGGATAACGTCGATGCCGAGACGGTTGATGGACTCGGAGAAGTCGAGGAACACGGCAAGACCGGTGTTGTTGACACCATATCCCTTGTCGCAACGCTCCTTGGCAGCACGTGAAGCCACGTCGCGAGGCACGAGGTTACCGAAGGCAGGATAGCGGCGCTCCAAGTAGTAGTCGCGGTCTTCCTCAGGAATGTCGCTGCCCTTCTTGGTACCAGCCTGGAGAGCCTTGGCGTCTTCCAGTTTCTTAGGCACCCAGATACGGCCATCGTTACGCAGAGACTCTGACATCAAAGTCAGCTTAGACTGCTTGTCGCCGTGTACTGGGATACAGGTCGGGTGGATCTGCACGTAAGAAGGATTGGCGAAGTAAGCACCCTTGCGGTAGCACTGGAGGGCGGCTGTACAGTTACAACCCATGGCGTTGGTAGAGAGGAAGTAGGTGTTGCCATATCCACCGGTGGCGATAACCACGGCGTTGGCAGAGAAGCGCTCGAGCTTGCCGCTCACGAGGTTCTTGGCGATGATACCGCGGGCACGGCCATCGATGACCACGAGGTCTTCCATCTCATAACGGGTATAGAGCACCACGCGGCCTGTAGCCACCTGACGGCTCAAAGCCGAGTAGGCACCGAGGAGGAGCTGCTGACCGGTCTGACCCTTGGCATAGAAGGTACGTGACACCTGTGCGCCACCGAAAGAACGGTTGGCGAGCATGCCGCCGTATTCACGGGCGAAAGGAACGCCCTGTGCCACACACTGGTCGATGATGCTGTTGGACACCTCAGCCAAACGGTATACGTTGGCCTCACGGGCACGGTAGTCACCACCTTTCACTGTGTCGTAGAAGAGGCGATAGACAGAGTCTCCGTCGTTCTGATAGTTCTTGGCGGCGTTGATACCACCCTGAGCGGCGATGGAGTGAGCGCGGCGTGGTGAATCCTGGATGCAGAAGTTCAACACACGGAAGCCCATCTCGCCAAGGCTGGCGGCAGCACTGGCACCGGCAAGACCTGTACCGACCACGATGATGTCGAGTTTGAGTTTGTTCGTGGGGTTCACCAAGCGCTGGTGAGCCTTATAGTTGGTCCATTTCTCGGCCACTGGGCCTTCTGGAATTCTTGAATCTATAGTCTTATTAGCCATGATTTCTGATTTTAAAATACATTGTAATAAATAATGTCACCCGATTAGCAGCAAGCGCAGCAGCCACAGAGGCTTGGGGCAAACTTGAAGGTGAACGCCAGAACCACGAAGAGGAAGCCGAGCATCAGGATAGTGGAATAAACGATGCCGATAACCTTCCAGCGGCAGAACCATATCTTGCCGTTCCATCCGAAGGTCTGCATGGCGCTCCAGAAACCGTGTGTGAGGTGGAACCAGATGGCCACAATCCACACAATGTAGAGAACAACATAAACAGGGTTGGCAAACACATCCTGGATGAAGGCGAAGCCGTCGGCAGGATTGTGGGCCACTGTCATGTGGGTGAGTTCGGCAAACATCATGTTGAACCAGAAGTTGAACAGGTGAAGCAACAAACCGAGCAGGATGATGATGCCCAGCACGAGCATGTTCTGAGACGCCCACTCCACCTTGGCGGGTTTGGCTGTCACAGCGTAACGGTTGTTACCACGTGCCGCACGGTTCTGCATGGTGAGCCAGAAAGCGTAGACAATGTGTACCACGGCGAGGAACGCCAAGCCGAGGGTACCTGCCACTGCATACCAGTTGGCACCAAGAAGACCACAAATCATGTTGTAAGCTTCTCCTGAAAAGAATGCAACAAGGTTCATTGACATGTGGAACGTCAAGAACAGGATAAGCGCAACACCCGTTACGGCCATCACGACTTTCCTTCCGATAGATGAATTACATAACCACATAAATGATTGAAATTTAAATATTTAACTGTTAGATTTATATTTTCAAAACTTAACAGGATACCCCCTGTCCTATCCCAGACGGGCTAAGACAATACTTGAAAGTAGGTATATAACCCTCTCTTGGGGACTGCAAAAATACTATAAAATGGTGATAAATCAAAGTTTTTCTCCGAAAATCCAATTAAAATAATTAATTTTGCCGAAAATTAAAGATGATGCTTTTCAATTACGACGTTATTATTATAGGTGGAGGACACGCCGGCTGTGAGGCGGCAACAGCGTCCGCCAACATGGGCGCAAAGACTTGTCTTATCACTATGGACATGAACAAAATCGCGCAGATGAGCTGCAATCCCGCCGTGGGCGGCATCGCCAAAGGACAGATTGTAAGGGAAATCGACGCACTCGGCGGAAACATGGGCATCGTGACGGATGCCACCGCCATCCAGTTCCGCATGCTCAACCGCTCGAAAGGTCCTGCCGTATGGAGTCCGAGAGCGCAATGCGACCGGGGGAAATTCATCTGGGAATGGAGATCTATCCTCGACCGCACACCCAACCTCGACATCTGGCAAGACCAGGCAGACGAACTGCTCGTGGAAAACGGAGAGGCTGTGGGCGTGAGAACAGTGTGGGGCGTGGAGTTCAGAGCGAAGAGCGTGGTCATCACCGCGGGCACTTTTCTCAACGGACTGATGCACATCGGCCGCCACACCTACCCCGGCGGCAGATGCGCCGAACCGGCTGTGCCCCACTTCACGGAAAGCATCACCCGCCACGGCATCCACTCCGCCAGAATGAAAACCGGCACGCCTGTCCGCCTGGACAAGCGCAGCATCCATTTTGAGGACATGGAAATACAGGAGGGAGAGAATGACTTCCACCAGTTCAGTTTCTTCGGCAAGCATCGTCAACTGCAGCAGTTGCCTTGCTGGACGTGCTCGACCAACGAGGAGGTGCACGAGACGCTGAAGAAGGGACTGGCAGACTCTCCGCTTTTCAACGGACAAATCCAAAGCACGGGACCGCGCTACTGTCCCTCCATCGAGACAAAACTCGTCACCTTTCCCGACAAGGATCACCATCCGCTCTTCTTGGAGCCGGAAGGCGAAGACACCAACGAGATGTATCTGAACGGCTTTTCGTCAAGCATGCCCATGGAGGTGCAGCTGGAAGCCATCCGCAAAATTCCGGCTTTCCGCGACGCGAAAGCCTATCGTCCGGGCTACGCCATCGAATATGACTATTTCGACCCGACACAGCTCAACCACTCCCTGGAATCGAAAATTCTGGCGGGACTGTTCTTTGCAGGACAGGTGAACGGCACCACGGGATATGAGGAGGCTGGCGGACAAGGCACCGTAGCCGGCATCAACGCCGCCATCCGCTGTTCGGGCGGAACACCTTTCGTGATGCACCGCGACGAATCTTATATCGGCGTGCTCATCGACGACCTGACGACGAAAGGCATCGACGAACCCTACCGCATGTTCACCTCGAGAGCGGAATACCGCATCTTGCTCCGACAAGACGATGCCGACGCCCGTCTGACAGAAAAGGCTTATGAGGCAGGACTGGTCAAAAGAGACCGCTATGACTGGTGGATGGAAAAGAAAGAAAACATCGAACGCATCCTCCACTATTGCCAGACCACTTCGATCAAGCCGCGCGATGTAAACTCCGCTCTGGAGTCTTTGGGCACCGCCCCACTCCGCGAGGGATGCAAAATCATCGACTTGATTGCCCGCCCTCAAATCTCACTGAAATCGTTGGCAGAGATTCTTCCCGAAATGAAGGCGCTGTTGGAATCGTTCAACAACCGGAAAGAGGAAATCATCGAAGCCGCCGAAATCAAAATCAAGTACAAGGGATACATCGAGCGCGAACGAATGGTGGCAGACAAAATGCACCGTCTTGAGGACATCAAAATCCGCGGGCACTTCAACTATGCGGAGATACACCAAATCTCCACAGAGGGCAGACAGAAGTTGGAGAGCATCAACCCCGAAACATTGGCGCAAGCCAGCCGAATTCCGGGCGTTTCTCCGAGCGACATCAACGTGCTCCTCGTCCTCATGGGACGTTAAAGTAACACTTGAATGTTACACACGTTCCACGTGAAACAATTTAACTAACAACAAACTTATAAACGATTGATAATGAACAACAAAACATTGCTTGCCAACTTGAGATGTATTCCAGATTGGCCGAAGAAAGGGGTTAATTTTAGAGATGTCACCACACTCTTCAAGAACCCCGAGTGTCTCCGCATTATTGAGGACGAACTCTACGACCTTTACAAGGACAAAGGCATCACAAAAATCGTGGGAATCGAGAGCCGCGGCTTCGTCATGTCTTCTGCCCTCGCCCTCCAATTGGGCGCAGGAATCGTGCTCTGTCGCAAGCCCGGAAAACTGCCCTGCGAGACCGTCCAGGAGAGTTACACAAAAGAATATGGTAAGGACACGATCGAGATCCATAAAGACGCCATTCAAGAGGGCGACGTGGTACTGCTGCACGACGATTTGCTCGCCACTGGCGGCACGATGAAAGCAGCCTGCGACTTGGTCAAGAAGTTCCATCCGAAGAAGATTTACGTCAACTTCCTCATCGAGCTCGTCAACGAAGGATTGAACGGACGCTCCGTGTTCGACGACGATATCGAAGTAGAATCGCTCATCCAAATCTAAGCGCATAGACGCCACAAAACAGCGGAATCGCCTACAGCGCAAAAACCGCAAGAATCATCCTCCCTGCCATATCTATTGGCATCGAACAAAAGACGAAGAAGATGTCAAACCCCACCGACTCTTCTTCGTCTTTCATTTATAAGACATGTTGGAGTTCCACGTGAAACAAAACTATCTTTATTGGCTTGATATAAACAACTTACGAATATGACAAGAGAAGAAAACGAGAAGCGTTTGGCTTATTTGAAGAACATCGTGCTGAACATGCCAGACAAACCTGGCAGCTATCAGTATTACGATGAAAACCACACCATCATATACGTAGGAAAAGCCAAAAGCCTGAAGAAACGTGTTTCCTCCTATTTTCACAAAGAGGTGGACCGATACAAGACAAAGGTGCTCGTGAGCAAAATCCGGGACATCTCGTATACGGTGGTCAACACCGAGGAAGATGCGCTGCTGTTGGAAAACAACCTTATCAAGAAATACAAGCCCCGATACAACGTGCTGTTGAAGGACGGAAAGACCTATCCTTCCATCTGCATGACCAACGAGTATTTCCCCAGAATCTTCAAGACGCGCCAAATCAACAAGCGTTTTGGCACGTTTTTCGGTCCCTACAGTCATACGGGCAGCATGTATGCGGTGCTGGAGCTTATCAAGAAGCTATACAAGCCCCGCACCTGCCATTTCCCCATCACACGGGAAGGTATCGAGCAGGGGAAATACAAGCCGTGCCTGGAGTATCACATACACAACTGCAAGGCGCCCTGCATCGGCAAACAATCGTATGAGGAATACCAGGAAAACATGCGCCGGGCACGGGAAATTCTCAAGGGAAACACACGCGATGTGTGCGCTATGCTGTATAAAGACATGCAACAAAAAGCGGAAGAATTGAAGTTTGAGGAGGCGGAAGAAATCAAAAAACAGTATCTGCTGCTGGACAATTACTGCTCGAAAAGTGAGGTTGTGAGCCATACCATCAGCAATGTGGACGTGTTCTCCATCACGGACGACGACAGTATGCACAACGCTTATATCAACTATATGCACGTGACGAACGGCAATGTCAACCAGTCGTTCACCTTTGAATATAAGCGCAAGCTCGACGAAAGCGACGAAGAACTGCTCTCTATGGCGATTCTCGACATCCGTGAGCGCTTCAAAAGCCTGGCGAAAGAGATTATTGTCCCCTTCGACATGGAGTGGAAACTGAAGGAAGCGACGTTTTTTGTGCCGCAAAAAGGCGACAAGAAGCATTTGCTGGAGTTGAGCGAAATGAACGGAAAGCAGTATAAATTCGACCGTCTGAAGCAAGCGGAAAAGCTGAATCCGGAGCAGAAATCGGTCCGGCTGATGAAGGAACTGCAGGAGAAACTGAGGCTCGAGAAGATGCCTTACCAGATAGAATGTTTCGACAACTCCAACATCTCGGGCACGGATCCGGTGGCTGGATGCGTGGTGTTCAAAGGCATGAAACCTTCGAAAAAAGACTATCGGAAATACAACATCAAGACCGTTGTAGGCCCCGACGATTATGCCTCGATGCAGGAGGTGGTCAGAAGGCGATACACGCGCATGATGGAAGAGAAAACACCCCTGCCCGACCTGATCATCACCGATGGTGGAAAGGGACAGATGGAGACCGTTAGAGAGGTGATTGAGGACGAACTGCACCTCCATATTCCTATCGCCGGACTGGCAAAAGACGACCGCCACCGCACCAACGAACTGCTATTCGGATTTCCGCCCGTAGTGGTGGGAATGATGCCCGAGAGCGAGCTCTTCCACGCCTTGACACGCATCCAGGACGAGGTGCACCGCTATGCCATCACGTTCCATCGCGACAAGCGCAGCAAACATGCTCTGAAGTCAGAACTGGACGAGATCAAGGGTATTGGTCCCAAGACAAAAGACACGCTTCTGAAGGAGCTGAAAACCGTGAAAAACATCAAGAGCGCATCCCTGGAGACGCTCCAAAACAGCATTGGAAAAGCCAAGGGAGAAATCGTCTACACGCATTTTCACGAGACGGCAAACACTGCGGAAGGCGAAAAATAAATAGAACAAAAATATTGGGATAAAAGCTTTGAACTAAGCCTTTATTATCGTATCTTTGCAACATGAGAATAGTTATACAAAGGGTTTCAAGGGCTTCTGTCACCATTGACGGAACCGTTAAATCGAGCATCGGCAAAGGATATATGATCCTGCTCGGCATCACCCACGACGACACGCAGGAGGATGCCGACTGGCTCATCAAAAAGGTCATCGGACTACGCATTTTCGAGGATGCTGAAGGCGTGATGAACCTGCCTATCGGGGATGTGGACGGCGAGATTTTAGTGGTCAGCCAATTCACTCTCATGGCAAGTTACAAAAAGGGCAACCGCCCCTCTTACATCCATGCTGCCACGCACGACATCGCCATTCCACTCTATGAATATTTCTGCCAAGCACTGTCAAAAGCCTTGGGAAAGCCTGTAGGAACAGGAGAATTCGGAGCGGACATGAAGGTGGAACTCATCAACGACGGCCCTGTGACCATCTGTATGGACACCAAAAACAAGGAATAGAAAATGACAATAGAAGAGGCTCAACAGGCCGTAGACCAATGGATCAAGACCTACGGCGTGAGGTATTTCAGCGAACTGACCAACATGACGGTGCTCACGGAAGAAGTGGGAGAACTGGCAAGGGTCATGGCGCGAAAATATGGCGACCAAAGCTTCAAGGAGGGCGAGAAAGACAACCTGGGAGAGGAGATGGCAGACATCCTCTGGGTGCTGCTCTGCCTCGCCAACCAAACCGGCACCAACCTGACGGAAGAGTTCAGGAAAAGCCTGGAAAAGAAGACTAAAAGAGACGCCACAAGACACAAGAACAATCCAAAACTCAAATCATAAAATATGGCAATTACACAGAACATCGAACCGCAGAAGGGCAAGCCTCAGGCAGAGCCCAAAATCAGCAAATACGAGGCTGCACTGCAAAAATACAACACCGAGATAGACGACAATGAAGTGCGCGAGGCTGTGCGCAAGATTATCACTGAAAAAGTGCACGAGAACGACACGCTGGACGTGAAGAAATTCTTGTTCGGCAGCATCGAGTTGACCTCTCTGAAGACCACAGATTCAGACACTTCCATCATGGCTTTCACAGAGAAAGTGAACCAGTTTGACGACGCTTATCCCGACATGCCCCACGTGGCAACCATCTGTGTCTACCCTTGCTTTGCCGAGGTGGTGAAAGACACACTGGAAGTAGAAGGTGTGGAAATAGCTTGCGTTTCAGGCTCTTTCCCTTCTTCTCAGGCACTGATTGAGGTGAAGGTGGCAGAGACGGCTCTCGCCGTAAAAGACGGCGCTACAGAGATAGATATCGTAATGCCTGTAGGAAAGTTCCTCAGCGGTGACTATGAGGGCATGTGCGACGATATCAACGAACTGAAGCAGACCTGTGGTGACAAGGCGATGAAGGTGATTCTCGAGACGGGAGCCATCAAGACCGCCAGCAACATCAAGAAGGCTTCTATCCTCGCCATGTATGCCGGCGCCGACTATATCAAGACTTCAACAGGAAAATTGGAACCTGCCGCCACACCGGAGGCTGCCTATGTGATGTGTCAAGCCATCAAGGAATACTACGACGAGACGGGAATACAGATTGGTTTCAAGCCCGCTGGCGGTATCAATAGTGTGATGGATGCCCTCACCTACTACACCATCGTCAAAGAGGTGTTGGGCGAGAAATGGCTCACCAACAAATGGTTCCGTCTAGGCACAAGCCGTCTGGCAAACATGCTCTTGAGCGAAATCCTTGGAACAGAGACCAAGTTCTTCTAACATACTGAACAACAATAGATTAGCCCGACTATATCCTCAAGGATTCAGTCGGGCTAATTGCATATTTATATCCGCATAATAGGCGGAAAGGAAGACAGCCAATCAATGGTTATCCCCTATTTGTTTCTCAAAATCACGTAGTCCAAATAGGCTGACAATGCGGTTTTAATGGACTCGTCTGTCGCATATTTTTCAAGGAAAGAAAGGGCATCCTGATGGAAATCGTTCATCCTTTTCTCGGCATATTCTATGCCTCCATGAGCCTTGGTAAAGGCGACAAGTCGGGCAATCTCTTCTTTGGAAACAGTATGGTCTTTGACCTTAAAAGCCAAGGCTTGCATCTCTTCATCGCCCGTACTGTTGAGCGCAAAAAGAACAGGAAGCGTGAGTTTGCCTTCAGCCATGTCATTACCGGTGGGTTTGCCTATGTCTGAGGAGTCGTAATAGTCAAAGATATCGTCCCTTATCTGGAAGATAATGCCCAAATTCTGACCGAACTTCTTGGCAGCTTTCACAGCTTCTTCATCAGCATCTGCCGACAAAGCGCCCATCGCGGCGCAGGCCTCGAAAAGGGCAGCCGTCTTTTGCTTGATGACATCATAATAGACATCTTCAGAGAGGTTATGATTCTGAATGTTAGACAGTTGCAGAATCTCACCATCGGAAAGGGTCTGACCCAGCTTGGCAAGATAACTGACAATGCGCTCGGAGTGTGTGCGGGAGACGTAAAGGAGGGCTGTGGAAAGAATGTAATCACCTACCAACACTGCCACCTTGTTGTTGTAGACCGCATTGACACTGGCCTGCCCTCTTCGCTCAGAACTTTCATCGACCACATCGTCGTGCACCAAGCTGGCAGTGTGGAGCAATTCCAAGCCCACTGCCGCACATTGCGTGACGGGGGTAACCTTTCCAAAGTTCTTGGCCATCAGCAAGATAAGCATAGGGCGCATGCGCTTTCCCGCACGCTGTCGAATATGCTGAAGGGCCTGTGAGAGCATACCGTCTTCATGCTGCAAGGCTTCATCAAAGATGTTAATGAAATCGTGCAGCTCGCTCTCGATAGGGTTCTTGATAAGTGATAAATAGTCCATGAACTTAAATTTGATACAAAATTACGACAATTATCGGGATTTACGATAATTTTTTTGTAATTTTACACGATAAAAAGACTTTTACTATGGACAAATTATTCCTCCTTGACGCATACGCGTTGATATACCGCTCTTATTATGCCTTCATCCGTTCGCCCCGCATCAACTCCAAGGGACTGAACACTTCTGCCATCATGGGGTTCTGCAACACACTCAACGAGGTGTTGACCAAAGAGCAGCCCACCCACATCGGAGTGGCATTTGACCCGCACGGACCAACGTTCCGCAGCGAGGCCTACCCTGCTTACAAGGCCCAAAGAGAGGCTACCCCTGAAGACATCAAGGCTTCGGTGCCTATCATCAAGGACATTCTCAATGCCTACCACATCCCCATCTTGGAAGTGGACGGTTTTGAGGCGGACGATGTCATCGGCACACTCGCCACACAGGCGGGTGAGCAGGGCGTCACTACCTATATGTTAACACCCGATAAGGACTATGGCCAACTGATCAAAGACAATGTTTTCATGTATCGCCCCAGACATGGTGGCGGTTATGAAATCTTGGGCGAAAATGAGGTGGAAGCCAAATATGGCATCTCCTCTCCTATCCAAGTGATCGACCTATTGTCACTGATGGGTGACTCGGCGGACAATTTTCCAGGTTGCCCGGGAGTGGGAGAAAAAACGGCAGTCAAACTCATCAACCAGTTTGGCAGTGTCGAAGAACTGCTCAAACGGACTGACGAGCTGAAAGGAGCGGTCAAGAAAAAAGTGGAGGAACACCAAGAGGAAATCAAACTGTCCAAGTTCCTCGCCACGATTCGAACCGACGTGCCCATCAAGCTCGATATGGAAAAATTGGAATTGGTAGAGCCTGACAACGACGCTTTGGGCAAATTGTTCACCGAATTGGAGTTTAAGAGCTTCGCCAGTCGAATTATTAACAAAGATAAAATTAGTAAACAAAATGTTAACGGACAACTCGATTTGTTTGCTGTAAACACGGGCGATTCCCAAGAAACGAGCAAAAACGAGAGTTTTGAGAACATAAATACGGTACAACACGAATACAAACTCGTTGAAGGAGAAGCAGATAGTAAAAAACTATGTGACTTTTTATTGACAAACGAAATTGTCAGTTTAGACACAGAGACCACTTCTATCAATGCAATTGACGCAAATTTGGTAGGATTGAGCTTTGCGGTGGAGGAAAAGAAAGCGTATTATGTGGCTGTGCCGAGAAATCGTGAAGAGGCGCAAAAGATTGTTAATATCTTTAAACCACTCTATGAGAACGAAGAAATTGAGAAAGTGGGACAAAATTTGAAGTACGACATTGAGGTGCTTCATAACTATGGCATCGAAGTGAAAGGAAAGATGTTTGACACGATGATAGCCCACTACCTCATCCAGCCCGAACTCTACCACAACATGGATTTCCTCGCCGAAGTGTATCTCAACTACCAGACCATCCATATTGAAGAACTGATTGGTCCGAAAGGAAAGAAGCAGCGCAACATGGGTGACCTCTCCCCTGCCGCCATCTACGAATATGCCGCCGAGGATGCGGACATCACCTTGCGACTGAAAAACGTGTTGGAACCGAAGTTGAAAGAATGTGGTGCCGAAGACTTGTTCTACAACATCGAGATGCCACTCATGCCTGTACTCGCCGAAATGGAGATGAATGGCGTGAACCTGGACACAGAGTCTCTGCAAGAAAGTTCAAATGTTTTCAACGAGCGAATGCAAGAAATCGAAGCCAAAATCTATGAGTTGGCAGGCGAGAAATTCAACATCTCATCTCCCAAACAAGTGGGAGAGATTCTCTTCGACAAGCTGAAGATTGTGGAGAAGGCCAAGAAGACCAAACGGGGACAATATGTGACATCGGAAGAAGTGCTGCAAGAACTGAAGCACAAGAGCGAGATTGTGGAAAAGATATTGGAATACAGAGGATTAAAGAAACTAATCGGCACCTATGTAGACGCACTGCCCAAGTTGATCAATCCCAAGACCGGCCATATCCACACCTCGTTCAACCAAACCGTCACCGCCACCGGACGACTGTCGTCCAGCGACCCTAACTTGCAGAATATACCGGTGCGCGGAGAGGATGGAAAGGAAATAAGAAAGGCATTCATACCGGATAAAGGATGTAAATTCTTTTCAGCAGACTATAGTCAGATAGAACTTCGTGTGATGGCGCATCTGAGTGGCGACGAGAACATGATTGAAGCCTTCCGCGAAGGGTACGACATCCATGCCGCCACTGCCGCAAAAATCTATAAAAAGCCCATCGAGGAAGTGACACGCGACGAACGTACAAAAGCCAAGCGCGCCAATTTCGGCATCATCTATGGCATCACTGTCTTCGGATTGGCCGAGCGTCTGGACATCGACCGGAAGGAAGCTAAAGAACTGATAGAAGGCTATTTCCAAACATTTCCACGTGTGCGTGAATACATGGACAAGTCTATCGCCGAAGCCCGGGAGAAGGGATATGCCGAGACATTCTTCCATCGCCGCCGCTATCTGCCCGACATCAACTCAAAAAATGCCACCGTTCGCGGCTTCGCCGAGCGCAACGCCATCAACGCTCCTATCCAGGGAAGTGCCGCCGACATCATCAAGGTGGCAATGATACGCATCTTCAAGCGTTTCAAACAAGAGCACATCCGCTCCAAGATGATCCTGCAAGTGCACGATGAACTCAACTTCAGTGTCTACCCCGAGGAGCAAGAAAAGGTGGAGCGCATCGTCATAGAGGAAATGCAAGGAGCCTATCCTCTCAGTGTTCCTCTTGTGGCAGATGCCGGCTGGGGCGACAACTGGCTGGAAGCACATTGACCTATTTCCGCTCTTGCTGGGGTGTCAAGCTTGTGTGCTTCTTGAAGTAACGACAGAAAAAAGAGGGGAAAAAGAATGAATAATCGCTTGTTCAGAAGGGGTTCCACCGCCTGGAACTAATGGTTCAAGGCGGTGGAACAAACAGTTCAGCCGTCGGATGCGAATCTGAACACTTGCCTTTAGAGCAAAATGACGCGGATTTTACGGGTGGCAGATAATGCATCTGCCACCCACTATCTGCCACCCTTAACACACTGATTTACAGATAGAAAACTGAAAAGGTGGCAAAATGGCAAATCGAAATGAAAAATTTATATTGTGTATAGAAAAACTGAAAAATAGAGAAACACCTTTTCAAGGCAATGGAAGCAAACAAAGCGGTATTTGCACTAACTTTACATAATTTAGGCTACATCTCAACAATAAAAATAAAAGTGAAACAAGTTCCCTTTTATTTTGTATTGTCTTCGATTTGCACTAACTTTTCATAACTTAGGCGGCATCTCAACAATAAAAATAAAAGTGAAACAAGTTCGCTTTTATTTTGTATTGTCTTCGATTTGCACTAACTTTGCACCTGTAACATAACAAATACAGATAGTCATGGAACAAAAACTTATCATTTACAACACACTGTCGAGAAAGAAGGAACTGTTTGTACCACTGCATGCGCCCAATGTGGGAATGTATGTCTGTGGACCCACTGTTTATGGTGATCCACACCTCGGCCATGCCCGTCCGGCTGTCACTTTCGACGTTTTGTTCCGCTATCTCAAACATATCGGATACAAGGTGCGCTATGTGCGCAACATCACCGACGTAGGCCACTTGGAGCATGATGCCGATGAGGGCGACGACAAGATTGAGAAGAAAGCCCGCTTGGAACAGCTTGAGCCAATGGAGGTGGCACAATATTACACCAACCGCTATCATGCCGCCATGGAAGCCCTCAATGTGCTTCCGCCAAGCATCGAGCCGCATGCCTCCGGCCATATCATCGAACAGGAACAACTGGTACAGGAAATCCTCGACAATGGATTTGCCTACGAGAGCAATGGCTCTGTCTATTTCGACATAGAGAAATACAACAAGAAATATCACTACGGTATCCTCTCCGGCCGCAACCTCGACGACGTGATCAACAACAGTCGCGAACTTGACGGTGTGGGAGAAAAGCACAACCAAGTGGACTTTGCCCTCTGGAAAAAGGCACAACCCGAGCACATCATGCGCTGGCCAAGTCCTTGGAGTGACGGATTCCCAGGTTGGCACTGCGAGTGCACCGCCATGGGCCGCAAGTATCTGGGCAAGCACTTCGACATCCATGGTGGTGGCATGGACCTCATGTTCCCTCACCATGAGTGCGAGATTGCACAAGCCGTGGCAAGCCAGGGAGACCAAATGGTGCACTATTGTATGCACAACAACATGCTGACCATCAACGGACAGAAGATGGGCAAGTCGTTGGGCAACTTCATCACTCTCGAGCAGTTCTTCACCGGCAATCACCCCTCGCTGCAACAGGCCTACAGTCCGATGACCATCCGCTTCTTCATGCTCTCCGCCCACTATCGCGGCACGGTGGACTTCTCCAACGAAGCCCTCATCGCCAGCGAGAAGGGATTGAGCCGACTCATGGACGGCATCAACGACCTCGACCGCATTCAGCCCGCCAAAGCGTCTGACGAACAGACCCATAAGGTTGTGTCGGAACTGCGCCAGAAATGCTATGATGCCATGAACGATGACCTGCAGACGCCGGTGGTCATCAGCCACTTGTTTGAGGGATGCCACCTCATCAACACGCTCATCGACCACAAGGCAAACATTTCTGCCGAGGACTTGAAGGAACTGGCAGACACCATGCGCCTCTTCGCTTTCGACATCCTTGGTCTGAAGAGCGACAAAGGCAACAACAATGCCGCACGGGAGGAAGCTTTCGGCAAGGTGGTGGACATGGTGCTCGACCTCCGGTCCAAGGCTAAGGCAGCCAAAGACTGGACTACCAGCGACCAGATTCGAGACGCACTCGCTGAAGCCGGATTCCAAGTGAAAGACACCAAGGACGGTGCCACCTGGAAACTGGACATCTAACGAATTTCTTATATTACTTGATAGTGGGGGCCATGCCATTCAGTGCATAAGCCCCCACCCTCTTTTTAGGATAACATACGATTTCAGGACAACACAGATGAAGAAAAGTTTGATAGCACTGGCCTTCGGCACACTCGCCTTGGGCATGACCGAATTTGTCATGATGGGCATCCTCTCCGATGTGGCTGAGGGACTCCATGTGTCCATTCCTACTGCCGGACACCTCATTTCTGCCTATGCACTCGGTGTGACCTGCGGGGCACCTTTGCTCACAGTCGCCTACAAATACCGGTTGAAAAATATCCTGCTCTTCCTTTCCGCTCTCATGCTCCTCGGCGCCCTACTCTGCTCCGTCGCCACCAACTTCTACATGCTCCTTGCTGCCCGCTTTTTGGCCGGACTGCCCCATGGAGCCTACTTCGGTGTGGGTTCTATTGCCGCCGTGCGCCTGGCGGACGAAGACCACAAGACAGGAGCCGTGAGCATCATGATTGCCGGCATGACCATCGCCAATCTTTTGGGCATTCCGCTCGGCACAGCCTTGAGCCATAACCTCTCCTGGCGAGTGCCATTCATCCTCGTGGCATTGCTCAGCATATTGGTCATCTTCTACATTTGGAAATGGGTGCCCGATGTGGGGAGGATAGAAACCACCAACTATAAAGGACAATTCAAATTCCTGAAGAGTTTGGCACCCTGGCTCATCCTGGGCGCCACCTGCTTTGGCAACTGCGGCATTTTCTGCATGTACAGTTATGTCAACCCTCTGATGCTGCAAGAGGGAGGCTTTGCCCCCGAGGCGCTGTCGCTCATCATGGTGGGTGCCGGCTTCGGCATGGTGGTGGGCAACATCACGAGTGGAAAACTCAGCGACCATTACCGGCCGGGGATGGTCGCCTGTGTCACACAGGGATGCGCCGCCCTGGTGCTTCTCGCCATCTTCTTCGTCGCCCAATGCGGCTGGCTGAGCGCCCTGTTGGTCATGGTCAGCACCACTTGCCTCTTCGCCGTGAGCAGTCCGCAGCAATTCCTTATCCTGAAATATGCACCCGGCGGCGAGATGCTCGGCGGTGCCAGCATCCAGATGGCCTTCAACATCGGCAACGCCATCGGCGCCTTCTGCGGCGGTCTGCCTATGGAGCATGGCTTGGGCTACAACTACCCTGCCCTCGTCGGCGTCCCCTTTGCCGTCGTCGGCTGTCTGTTCCTCTTTTGGTTTAGCAGAAGATATGAAAGTCAAAAATAAATAGCCGAAAATTTGGATATGGAAGCAATAAGCACTACCTTTGCAAGGTAAACAAATATAGAATGCCTATGAAATAAAAATTGCGAAAGCGATTAAAGACATATTAAAATAAGAGCGTTTGCTTTTGTACGTTTAGTCCCGAATCTGGAAAATTCACATATACTAAACAACGGCAAAAGACAGGACGCCCGCACCATAAGGTGTGGGCTTGACTGCGTTTCCGTTTAGTAGGGTATTTTCCAGAACCCGGGACTAAGAAAAGCGGCCAACTCCACGCCTTTTTTGTGGTTCATCCGACATTTCGAGTGATACGACAGTCATGCAGTGCATATAGCCTTAGTTTGAAATACCGTTCATCTCTAAAGCCGTATGCATTGCGTTTCATCACTTTTATCTTGTTGTTTATGCCCTCTACTTTGCCAGTTG
>JBNMIE010000043.1:0-18161 GCA_050873125.1 Prevotella sp. | reverse complement strand
GAGGGCATAAACAACAAGATAAAAGTGATGAAACGCAATGCATACGGCTTTAGAGATGAACGGTATTTCAAACTAAGGCTATATGCACTGCATGACTGTCGTATCACTCGAAATGTCGGATGAACCAGAATGGTGACACATTCGCATGCAAAATTAAGCAAAAATAACAAGTTCATCTCTATTTTAGCACATATTTGAGCTAAATAAATTTTTCTTCCCAACTTGTCATTCTGCCACCATTTTAAATTTTAGACTGAAAATCAGCGTATTACGGGTTGCAGATGGTCGGTGACGGATATTTTATCTGCCACCCTCAAAAATCGTCTCTTTTTGCCTCGGAGCCAAGTGTTCAGATTTATACCCGATGGTTGAACTGTTTGTTCCACCGCCTTGAACCATTCGTTCAAAGCACTGAATCAGATCCTAAACCGACTTTATCCGTCCGCTATTGGCGGAGGTTGTCCAGTGATGGAGGGTGGCAGATGGTAACAGATGGGTGGCAGATACGGCATACTGTTGCCATCAGTAATGTGCTGATTATTAATCATATAATATATATGGTGGCAAATGTTGCAAATAATTGGAGAAAAACAAGCGTATGGGAAACAGAGGCCTCAAAAGTTATCAAAACTCTTTTTATGTGAAAAAGAAATAAAGAGCGTACCCCAAACGCCCCCTAAAGAGTCTTATATATAGAGCGTCGCCACAACAGGCTGCGCCAGAAAAGAGAAATCAATCAACAAAACAGAACAATGAAAAAGGGAATTTATTCCGTTGCCATCGCTGCAGCCATGATGCTGACAGCCGGCAGTGCCAACGCACAAGTCAAGATCTCGGGCAAGTTCGACAGCTACAAGGGTAATAAGATTGTGGTTGCCTCAAGAACAGCCAATGGTATGAAGCAAGACACCATCGCCGTAAACAATGGCGCTTTTGAATATACCGATGCCAACAAAAAGGAAATGGCCAACTATTATCTGATCAACCCTGGAGAAAGAGGTGCCTATATGCAGGTTTTCGCAATGCCAAACCAACCTCTGAAGTTGACAGGAAACATGGAGAACTATCACATCGGCGGCTCTCCTCTCTATGACAAGGTGAACGCCATTTGCGACCAGCTTGATCCTATCGAAGTCAAGAGAAACGCCGTGATGGAAGAATACCGCAGCCAGATTGAAAAGATGAAGACCGATGCCCAGAAAGACTCTTTGGTAAAGGTATGCCAGGGCAAGCTGGACGTGGCCAACAAGGAGCTCAAGGACTTCGTGTTGAGCTATATCAAGGCTCATGGCAATGAGGAGGCTACATGCTACCTTATTCCTATGTGTGAAGATGTCAACGCTGCCATCAACATGCTGACACCCGAGGTGCAGAAGAGCGCTTTCGCCGCTTACTACAAGCCTGCCAAGATGCAAGCCGATATGCAAGCCAAGCAGCGCGAGATGGAGAAGAAGACAGCTGTGGGCACCATGGCACCTGACTTCACCCTCAAAGACCTCAACGGCAAGGACTTCAAACTCTCAAGTCTCCGCGGCAAATATGTGCTGCTCGACTTCTGGGGTTCATGGTGCGGATGGTGCATCAAGGCACTGCCCAACATGAAGGAGTGCTACAACAAGAACAGCAAGAACGGCAAGTTTGAGATTGTCAGCATCGACTGCAATGATACTGAAGCCAAATGGAAAGCTGCCGTTAAACAGCATGGTATGACTTGGACCCAGGTAAAGAACGAGAACAAGGACGACATTCCTACCCTCTATGGTGTAAGCGGTTTCCCAACCTTCATCCTCATCGCTCCTGACGGCAAGATTGCCAAGCGTTATGTGGGTTCCGACCCAGACATGTACAAATACATCGACTCTCTCTCTCTTTAAAAATGAGAATTTATTAATAGGCGAAGCCACTCGGCAGGTGATCTGTAGAGTGGCTTTTTCTATGTCCTAAAGTCAACAAAATCTTCTCTAATCTTTGTATTATCAAACGTTTGCACTAACTTTGCATCCACAATCCAAGCACAACGACACACATGACTGCCACGAATACAGACCGGGATATCCAGTTGCTGGAAAGGCTGAAGGAAGGTGACGAGGAGGCGCTGAAAGCCATCTTCGACATCTACTATGAGCCATTGTGTGTCTACTCCGTGCAGTTCACCGAACAGGAGCCGGCCTCCGAAGACATCGTGCAGGATCTTTTTATCCGCATTTGGGAGAAGAAACTCTACCGCAACATCACCCATCTGTCCATGTATCTTTTCTTCTCTGTCCGCAACGAGAGCATCGCCTTTGCCAAGCGACAGGGACACTATGAGGACATCACCGACCTCGAGGAGTCGGCATACGCCGATTGGGACGAGGGCTTCTCCGAGAAAGACATCACCGAACGGCGACAGAAACTGCACACCAGCCTGCAGCGTCTCTCTCCGAAAGAGTATGCCGTGCTCACCGAAATCATCATCCATGACAAGCGCTACAAACAAGTGGCCGACGAGATGAACATCTCTGTCAACACCGTGAAAACCCACTTGCGCCGTGCCATGCAATCGCTCCGCAAGGACGGAACGTTGCTGTTATTGCCGTTTATCTGACACTTTTCACCAAGAACGAAACTTTTTTCATTTTTCTTGTCACCCATTTCTCCATCTTGCCACTCTTATTAGCAAAAGAGAGACAAAATGGAAGAAAGGATAATACACTTACTCAAAAAATACATCGAAAGGACGATTTCATCCGATGAGTTGGAAGAAATCAAGACTTTCGCCGCGAATTCTCAACAGAACCGGGAGTTGGTACGCACTTTTATCCAACTCCACAAGACAGAAATCCAAGCTGATTTTCTCACCCGTCTCGACAATGCCGAGGGGTGGAACAGAGTACAGTCACGACTCGCCAACCGTCGCCGGAAGCGCACAGCGTTGTGGGTTGCGTCTGTGGCTGCCATATTGGCTGTCGTCGTCACGGTCGGCACTTTCTGGCTCATGCCCGAGCGGCAGCAACCCATGACCATGACCGCCATGATGCAAGCCCAAGCGCAAAACCGGGCAGTCATCACCCTCAACACCGGGGAGGACATTGCCGTGGACGGCAGCAAGGCACAACAAATGCAGGTGGGCAATGGGAAAATCCGCTGCGAGAACAGCAATGGTAAGTTGGTCTACTATGGTCACACCGACCAGCCTATATATAATAAGGTGAGTGTGATGGAGGGCAGCACCTACAAAATCGCACTCAGCGACGGCACAGGCCTCACTCTTGCCTCGGGTTCTGAGGTGGTCTACCCCATCGGCGGCAACAAGCGTGACGTGAAACTCAAGGGCGAGGCACTCTTCGATGTGACCCACGACGAGCAAAAGCCGTTCACGGTGGAGTGTGCCAACGGTGTGAAAGTGACCGTGCTCGGCACTCGATTCAACATCTCGGCGCAAGCCGGAAAGCCTGTGGTGGTGACCGTGGAGTCGGGCCGTGTGGGTGTCAGCCATAAGGGCAATACGGTCTACCTGAACAGTGGCGAACAGGCTTCGTTCGGTCAAGGGGAGAGCGAAACTGTGGAAAAAGTGGATGCCAAGCTCTACACGTCCTGGGCAAGTGGCATCTATGAGTTCAACGATGTGCCTATGGCGGTCATCGCCCACCAGTTGTCGCTGTGGTATGGTGTCGACTTCGTGTTCGCCTCGCCACAAGTGAAAGAGCGGAAATTTACGGGTGCCCTGCTCCGCGACGAGAAGCTGGGCTATACCTTAGGACTGCTGAAAGAGGTGTCCAATCTGAAGTTCCGCATGGACAACAACAAAATCGTCATTGAATGAACAACAAACAATATATCCATTTAAAATCAACGTTTATGAAGAGAGAGACAAACGAAAATGTCTGTAGACGAAGTAGTTGGACAAGCCGACTGACTTCGCTCATCATCGTGTTTGCCTTTGCCTTGCATGCCATAGCAGCGAGTGCCAACGGCAACATCACCATCAAGAAGAACAATATCAGCGTGAAAGACGCCTTTGCTGCCGTGAAGCAGCAAGCCAAGGTGTTTGTCATGTATGAGAACAACACCATCAATGAGAACCAGCTCATCGACCTCAATCTGAGCAATGCTTCCCTGCAGACTGTGCTGGGCGACATCTGCGCCAAAGCTGGACTGAACTACGAGATTAAAGGACAGTATGTGCTCGTGACCCGCCAAAACAAGTTGGTCAAAGGCGGTGTCGGCAGCAATCATGTGACCGGCCGTGTCATCGACGAGGCGGGTGAGCCTATGATCGGTGCCACCGTGGTGGTCATCGGCAAGAATGCCGGAACCGTGACCGACAACAACGGCTACTACAGCATCAAGGCCTCTGATGGCGACAAGCTGAGATTCAGCTATATCGGCATGAAGAACATCGAGCGCAACGTGGGTCAGAACAAGACCATCAACGTGGCTTTCGACAGCCGTTCACACAACTTGCAGGAGGTGGAAGTGGTGTCTACCGGTTATCAGGCTCTGCCCAAAGACCGTGCCACAGGTTCTTTCGCCACCATCTCTGCCGGCGAACTGAAGAAGGTGCCCACTCCCAACGTGGTGCAGAACCGCATCTGTGGCAGGTATGAAGGTGAATGTGCTGGCTGGTGACAAGACTTTCGACTATACAAACACGCTGCAGAGTGCCAACTCTTCCACCCGCACCATGGGTGCTGTGGATTGGACTTGGGGCATTCGTGGTGTGAACACCTTGAAGGGCGAGTCCATGCCTTTGCTCGTGGTCGACGGTGTCATCACCGACTTCGACATCTCCAACATCGATCCGAACAACATTGAGAACATCACCGTGCTGAAGGATGCCGCTGCTGCCTCCATCTGGGGTTCACGTGCCGCCAACGGCGTGATTGTGGTGTCTACCAAGAAAGGACAGAACGGACAGAAACCACAGATTTCCGTCAGCGCCACTTGGACCACACAAGGCAAGCCCGACCTCGGCTATCTGAACGAGATGAATTCAGCACAAGTACTTGACTATGAGAAGGAAATCGTAGACAAGGGTTATCTCTACCCATCTTCTCCTACCACTTATTATGGCGCTTCCACCTATTATAATGAGGGCGTCCGCCTGGCAATGGATTTGAAATATGGCAACATCACCCAGGAGCAGTACGACAGCCGTGTGGCAGAACTGAGCGCCATCAACAACCACAGCCAAATCAGCAAGTATTTCATGCAGCACGCCAACTCACAGCAATACAACGCGTCGGTAAGTGGCGGCGGCAACAACTCGTCCTACTTCTATTCGGCATCCTACTCCAAGGAGAATCCTTATACCAAGGGCAACTCGGGTTCTCGACTGAACTTGAACCTCAGCAACACCTGGAAGCTCTTCAACTGGGCCACACTGACCACCAACTTCACCGGAACATTCTTCAAGTACAAGAACAACGGAACGGCTCTGAACACACTTGTCGGCACCCGCGGACTCATCCAACTGATGCCTTATGCCAATATTGCCGACGAGAATGGCAATGGCATCGACTATGACATTCTCAACCCCCAATACACCTCACAGCTCGGTTCCGCTTACAAGCCTTGGACCTACAACTACTTGCAGGAACAGGCCCTGCGTGACGATGTGCAGAAGACTGAGAACTACACAGCCAACATCAATCTGACCGTGCCCATCTATGCGGGTCTGTCGTCATCCACGACCTTCGCCATCGAGCGCAGTCACACCAATGGAACCATCTGGTATGACGAGAACACCTACCAGGTGCGCAACATGATGAACATCTACACTCCAGCCGGTGCCACAACCAACTCTTTGGGCATCAAGAATGGCGCGCTGTACAAACAGCAGAGCGAAGACCAGAACTGGACTTTCCGTGAACAGATGAACTTCGACCACACCTTTGCCGGCATCCACAAGGTGAACGCCCTTGCCGGTATGGAGCTTCGCGAAACTTACGTGGAGCAAGGCGGTTACACTCTTTGGGGCTACAACCGGGAGACAGGTATCGTTGACACTCAGTTGGACTACAGCTACAACTCTACCTATCCCACCATTTATGGTTACAACCAAAGCTTTACAGGTGGTGGCTATCCCAGCAACATCAACCGCAAGCGCCGCTATCTGTCCTATTTCGCCAATGCCGGCTACACACTGCTTGACAAATATTATGTATCTGCCAGCGTGCGCTATGACGACTACAACAACTTCGGCTTGGACCGTAAGTATCGTGCAAAACCGTTCTATTCTTTCGGTGCAAAGTGGAACATCAGCCGTGAGCAGTTTATGGAAAACGTGAAGTGGGTGAACAACCTCGCCCTGCGTGCTACCTATGGTGTGAACGGTAACATCTCGCTCGACGCTTATCCTTTCACCAAGATTTCGTTTGACAGCTACAACGTCACCCAGCAGCCGAGTGCCAGCATCTCCGCTCTCGCCAACCCTGAACTGAGATGGGAGAAGACGTTCACCACCAACATCGGTGTGGACTTCAGCCTGCTCGACAACCGCTTGGGCGGTAGCATCGACTACTACAACAAGCGCAGCCGCGACCTGCTCTACACCTTCCCCTTCTCCTCAACCATTGTGGGCAACATCTACAACTCCACAATGACCTACAACTGCGTGGGCATCAACGCCAACGGTATCGACCTCAGCCTCCGTGGCACAGCCTACAAGGACAAGGACTGGAAAGTGGACATCGCCGGCAACCTTTCCTGGAACAAGAACAAGGTGCAGGACAATCCGCTCTTCAAGGAAGAACAATATATGACCAACATCAACTACATGCCCAACTCCATCGGCATGATTGGCGGATATTCCACCGACAAGATGTTCGCCTACCGCTTCGCCGGTCTTGACGAGACCGGACAGACCATGGTCTATGACCACGAGGGCAACAAGGTGAAATTCACTGAGGACATCAAGTCGCTCAAGGATTTGAAAGAAGTGGGCCACACCACACCGACCATCTATGGCGGTTTCAACTTCAACATCTCTTGGAAGAACTTCACCCTCTATTCCCTGTTCACCTATCAAGTGGGCAGCAAATTCTTCAAGCCCACCTTCTCTGAGTATGCCACCAACAGCCGTCGCCTCACTTGGGACAAGTCGAGCGACATCGCAGACCGTTGGCGTCAGGCTGGCGACGAGGCCAAGACCAATGTGCCAGGCATCCTGCCCACCACCAACTATTCAGTCTTGAACCGCTCCACCCAGTCCATCTTCCGCTACAAATATTCGGATATCAATGTGGAGAAGGGTGACTACATCCGTTGGAAACAAATCTCTCTGAGCTATCAGGTGAACCAGGAATGGCTGAAGAAAGCACACATCCAGAGCGCCAACATCGCTCTGTCCATCAGCAACCTCGGTCTGCTGTGGAAAGCCAACAAGGCCGGTTACGACCCCGACTTTGTTTCCGGCATGAGTGCCTACAACCTGCCAGCCCGCAAGGCCTACACGCTGAGCCTCAACATTAACTTCTAAACGAACGCAACAATATGAAAATAAAGACTATAGCAGCCATTGCTGCATCAACCATAGCCCTGACCGCCTGCAGCGACTTCGTCGACATCAAAACCCAGGGCGGCATCGTGCCCGATGAAGTGGAGAACTTCAGATATTTGCTCAACAACACCAGTCAGTGGTGGGGTGCCTCCGCTCTGCCCGACATTATGAGCGACGACATCTATGTGAAAGATGGCGGCAGACAATATTCCAACTTCACCAACGAATACTATGCATGGTTTGCCAAAGCCTATGTATGGTCTTCGGAAATCTATCCCGCTACAGGCAACTACAACAAAGACGACGCTTGGAACGCCATGTACAACACTTCGGCTTATGCCAACACCGTCATCAACGAGGTGGACAAGTGCAAGGACGGCACACAAGCCGAGAAAGACGAGCTAAAGGCAGAGGCCAAGGTACACCGTGCCGATGCCTACCTGATGCTTGTCAACCAGTATGCCAAGCCCTACAACGAGTCAACGGCTTCCACCGACCTCGGTGTGCCACTCATCTTGACACAAAACACAGCCCAAAAGGTGGTGCGTGCTTCTGTTCAAGCCGTCTACGACCAAATCATCAAGGATTTGACCGAGGCTATTCCTTCACTGCCCGAAACACAAGAGTTCACCACACTGCCCACCAAGGCTTCCGCCTATGGCGAGTTGGCACGCACTTATCTGCTCATGGGAAAATATGAGGATGCCGACAAATATGCGACACAGGCATTGGAACAGAACGACAGCGTCAACAATCTGAACAACAAGAAAGAAGATTTGCCCGACAACATCAAGAACCCGGAAATTCTTCTCTTGAAAAATCCTGTTCAGAGCAACAGTCAATGGAGCTGCACGGTTCTTCACTTGAGTGACGACATACTCAACTTGCTGGGAGAAAAAGATTTGCGCTACCAGCAGTGGACAGCCGAAACAGCCACTGCTGCCACTTCTTACGCTGCCGATGGTGGTCGAATCTACTATGCGGACATTGCCAAACAATATCGCAATGTGGGTCCTTCCGTCCCTGAGATGATGCTCATCAAGGCTGAATATTATGCCCGCAACAACCAACCTGCAGAGGCCATGAAGTGGGTGAACAAGCTTCGTGTGAACCGCTTCGCTCCTGCCGACTACGTGGAAGAGACCGCTACCGATGCGGACGATGCCTTGAAGAAGGTCATCGACGAACGTCACCGCGAGTTCTTCTGCCGCAATCTCCGTTGGTACGACATGCGCCGTCTGCAGAACGACAGCCGCTTTGCCAAGACCATCACCCGCCAATGGAACGGCGTTACCTATACGCTCGCTCCCGGCAGCAACCGCTATGTTATCCAAATTCCTGCCTACCAGCGTGTGCTCAACCCGGAATTGGAGGCTAATCCAGAATAATTTTATTGCACAATAAAAAATGAAACTCAAACATTTATTTATCTCTCTCCTCCTGGTCATCGCTTCCAAGGCGATGGCACAGGAGGGAACTCGACTGACTTTCAGTCCGCAGTTTCCCAAGGCGGGTGAGCCTGTCACCCTCAACTACACTCCACTGCCGTCTATGACCGGTAACCAGACCATCAAGGGCGTCGCCTATACCTATGAGAACAACCAATGGGTGGGCCACGACATTCTGGTCAAAAACGAGGGCAATGTGTGGAAGGGCACCTTCACCCCCGCCCCCAAGACAGGATTCATGGCGTTCAAGTTCGTGTGCGACACCATCGTTGACAACAATGGCGGCATGACTTTCGGCACCATGATCAACAAAGAGGACGGTCGTCCTTGGCCAGGCGGTTATGCCGCTTGGGGACTGCTCCGTGCCGATAAATACGGCAGAACCATTCCCGGCTACCTCGATTTCTCCAAGACAAAAGAGGTGAGCGACACGGTTGTCTACTATTGGATAAACAACGAGATCACCTATAATCCATCGTCATCAGTCTACTATGCTCCCCTTTTCGCCGCTTCTGCCCGTGCCGCCCACATCGACGGTTGCGAGACTCGCATCAAGAATGCCGTGGCTTACTTGCAGAAAGTAGGCACCGAGGAGGCATTGATGAGTGCGCTCCAGATTGTGGAGGGAGACAAGGCTCAGGCCGATGCGCTCAAAGCCCTCATCCTCAAGAAATATCCCAAAGGACTGCTTGCCATGAAGGCCAAGCACGACGAGCCTTTCGACTACCGCAACCAGGATGCGGTCAAGAAGCACTATCTCGATTTCCTCGCCGCCTTCCCTTATACCGACGAGCGCGAACTCTATCTCCAGAAGTTCGGCAAGGGCTACGACGCTTTCTACACCACCTTGATGATCATCGACTGGATGGAAGGAAAGAACGACAAGCAAGACGAGTATCTCAGCAAGCTCTCCTTCAACGGATGTTCCACCATTTTCTATAAGCTGATTGAAATCTCTCACCTCCGCAAGGACAAGCCCGACGCTGAATTGTTGCCTTTCGCCACCAAGATTGTAGACCGCATGCTGGCACTCAAGGGCACAAAGCCTCTGACCATGCCTTATCTGTCTGAGTCGGAATGGGCTGCACAAGCAGACCAAAGCATCAACGGCTTCGTGGCAGAGACCTATTCTGAGATTCTCAAGAACACAGGCAACACCGCCAAGGCTTTGGAATATGCCCGTTTGGCACAGCAGGCTGCCCAGTATAAGCGGGCAGAGATCAACGACAACATGGCTGAACTGCTCAAGGCCACCGGCAACACCAAGGAGCTGAAGACATTGCTCGAAAAGAGCTTCTACAACAACCAGGTGTCTGACCTGCAGACCCAAATGCTCCGCGACCTCTATACACAGGAGCATGGCAATGCCAACGGCTTCGATGCCTATGTGGAGAAACTGAAGAATCCTGCCGAGAAGTCTGCCATCCAAAAGGATGTGGAAGCCTACAAGCGTGAAGGTGTGATGCCCGAATGGACACTGACCGACGCCGACGGCAAGACCATCAGTTCCAAGCAGTTGAAAGGCAAGGTCTATGTGCTCGATTTCTGGGCCAACTGGTGTCATCCCTGCAAGGCTTCCCTGCCGGGTATGCAGGCTGCCGCCGAACACTACAAGAACGACAAGAATGTGGAATTCCTCTTTATCGACACCCAGGAGTTCATCCCCAACTACAAGGAGAAGGCCAAGGCTTATCTGAAAGAACAGGGGCTGAACATCCATCTCGTCTTCGACGGCAAGGCACAGGGTGCCAAGGTCAACGACCAACTGTCAAGCAAGGTGATGAAACAATACACCGTGTCAGGCATTCCGATGAAGGTCGTGGTGGACGGCAAGGGCAATGTGCGCTTCGTCGCCATCGGCTACAAGGGTAGCCCAAGCGCCTTGAAAGATGAAATGATAGAAATGGTGGAACAAGCCAAGAAAGGACTTTAAACGACAATGAAACATTTATTTATCTCTCTACTCATGATGGTTGCAGCCGGCCCCGTGCTGGCTGGCAACTATCTTTCCAAGGATCTCACCTTCAAGAACGACACCGTATCGTTCGGTGCCACACTCACCGTTCCCAAGGATGTGAAGCGTGCTCCGGTCGCCATCATCCTCTCCGGCACCGGCAAGCAGGATCGTGACGGCACGATGGCTGGTCACAAGATGTTTGCCGACATTGCCGACTATCTGAGCAGTCGCGGCATCGCCGTGCTGCGCTTCGACGACCGCGGCACCGGCAAGTCGACCGGTGTCTACGAAACCGCCACCACCGAGGACTTTGCCAAGGACGGTCTCGCAGCCCTCAATGCGCTGAAGAAACGCAAGGACATCGACCCCACCCGCATTGGCTTCATCGGCCACAGCGAGGGTGGTGCCGCCATGTCCATCGCCGCTTCCCGTTCGAAAGACGTGAAGTTCATGGTCAGCCTGGCTGGTCTCTGCGACAATGGTCTGCATGCACTGATTGAGCAGAACGAAAGCCAGGTGGCTGCCTACAATCTGCCGGAATATGATGTGAAGCGCTACAACACCATCGATGAGCTGATGTTCCGTGTGGCTTACAAGTATGCCGACAGCGACAGTCTGGAGACGAAACTGCAAGAAGCCTACGACAAATGGCATGCCATGGACAGCATCTACTTCAGCACACTCGGCGTGGAGTTCGACCATTTCCGCTTTCCTATTTATATGTACAAGATACAAGCCACTGGCCGTTGGTATCGTTTCAACGTGCGCTACAATCCCGCCGACTATCTCAAGGATGTCCACATCCCGGTGCTCGCCCTCAACGGCGACAAGGACAAGATGGTAAACGCCAAGACGAACCTTGCCAACTGGAAGCGCTTCATGCCCAAGGATGCCGACGTGACCACCATCGAGATGAAGGGCCTCAACCACCTCTTCCTCCCCTGCAAGACCGGCTTGCCCACGGAATACAGCACCATTAAGGAGCCTATCTCCGAGGAAATGCTTCGCACCATGTGCGACTGGATTAAGGAAAAGACGAAATAAAAACTACATCTGATACATTTCTATTCTATCCGTTTGCGGAATTAGACCATTGCGTGTTTAATTCCGCAAACGCTTTTTTATTTCCTTCTGTCTAAATATATTCAACCTTACGCATAGACATTTCCATCTTCTGATGGCATCTTTAGATCAGACAGGATGCCATCAGGAATAAAAACAGATGGAATTTGTTTTATAATCCGCTCATTTGCATTATCTTTGCAACATCTAAAACCCATAAACGTAAGACCATCTTGCTATGAACACGCCAACCATCATCCGACGGAGCCTCCTGTGGCTCGCCTTCCTGCCGGCATTTCTTTATGCCGACATTCCTCCTGTCTTGCAGCAAGACACTGCCCTGCAAACATCCAAAGACATCTTGACCCGTGTCTATATCACTCCGAAGCGCATCGTCTTGAAATTTGCCGGACAAGACAACCGGCTCATCAAGAACGAGAATCTTCTGCTTGTGCAGGGGAACGGACAGTCGGAAATGGGACGCAAGAACTGTTGTCTGATGACTTCCACCGAGAACGAGAAGGCTTCACTGCTCTTCGATTTCGGACATGAACTGCAAGGCGGACTGAAACTCGTGCTGGGCAGTTCGAGCCGACGGGAGCCTTCGTTGGTGCGCATCCGTTTCGGGGAATCTGTGGGGGAAGCCTGCAGCACCACCTCCAATGCCGAATGGAAAGTAGGGTTCTCGACCGACGACCATGCCAAACGTGACATAACACTCGAAGTGCCCCGCGACGGCATGATAGAGCTTGGCAACACCGGATTCCGTTTCGTCCGGATAGACTTGCTTCAAAACAATGCCACCATCTCCCTAAAAGAGGTGTCTGCCATCTTGCGTTATCGCGACATTCCCTATTTGGGTTCTTTCGAGTCGGACGACGAACGGCTGAACCGAATTTGGATGACCGGCGCCTATACGGTTCATCTGAACATGCAGGAGTATCTCTGGGACGGCATCAAACGTGACCGGTTGGTCTGGTTGGGCGACATGCATCCCGAACTGATGACCATCAGCCGTGTCTTCGGTTATAATGAGGTGATACCCAAGAGCTTGGATCTTGCGTGCAAGCAGTTTCCACTGCCGGGTTGGATGAACGGGATGAGTGCCTACAGCATGTGGTATCTCATCAACCAATATGAATGGTATAACCAAATGGGCGACTTGGCATTTTTGAAAAAGCATAATGACTATATCAGCGGACTCATCCACCAAGTGGACGGCAAGGTAGACGCTGACGGCACCGAGCGTCTGTCGCCCAAGAGATTTCTCGACTGGCCATCGAGCGGCAACCCGCAAGGGGTGGAAGCCGGCTATCGGGCACTGATAGTCTGGGCGATGCAGGACGCCAAAGTTTTATCGGAGAAGTTGGGCAACCAGAAGGATGCCCAACTGTGCTTGGATATCATCGGAAGAATGAAAAAGAAGATTCTGCCGCCCAACCAACTGAAACAAGCGGCTGCCCTGATGGCGATTGCCGGTTTGTCGGATGCCCGAAAGGCTTGTGACGACGTGGTCGCCGTGGGAGGCGGCAAAGGTTTCTCCACGTTCTATGGCTACTATATGCTGGAGGCACTGGCCAAAGCGGGAGAATACGACCAAGCCATGGACATCATCAAATCTTTCTGGGGTGCCATGCTCGACTTGGGTGCCACCACATTCTGGGAGGACTTCAATCTGGACTGGATTCCCAACGCCGCTCCGATAGACAAGCCTGTTCCGGCAGGCAAGAAAGACATCCATGGCGACTTCGGTGCCTACTGCTATCCGGGATTCCGCCACAGCCTTTGCCACGGCTGGTCGTCAGGCCCAACAGCCTGGCTCTCCGACCATGTCTTGGGAGTGAGAATCGTGGATGTGGAGAAGAAACAAGTAAGCATTGTGCCTCACTTGGGGCAGTTGAAATGGGTAAAAGGCACCTACCCCACTCCATGGGGTGTCATCCGTGTCAGCCACCGCAAAATGGCAGACGGCAGGGTCAAAAGCGAAATACAACTGCCCAAGGGAGTCAAAAAGATTTGACTCTTTCCCCGACAAACATACCTTATTAATATAATAATATAAAAACAAAACCATCATGAAACAAATGCTTTTCCTCGCCTTGTGGCTTCTCGGCGCAACATCCGTTTGTGGACAACGTGTCATCACCCATATACCCCGCCCCAAGTATGTCGTTAAAGCCAACTACGACGAAAGCAAGGTGCCCGCCTATACTTTGCCTTCGGTGCTGACTTGTCAAGATGGTGAGGTTGTGACCACTGTGAAACAATGGGAGAAGAAACGGCGTCCCGAACTGCTGAATTTGTTTCAGACCTATATGTATGGCAAGGCGCCCGAGCTGAAAAAGCGACTGCCCTACAAGGTTGTCAGTTCGTCACCAACAGCCCTGAACGGCAGAGCCACACGCAAGGAAATCCGCCTGCAATTGACGGAAGACCCACAAGGACCGCACATCGACCTGCAACTCTATTTGCCCAACCATGTGAACGGAAAAATTCCCGTGTTCTTAGGCATCAGCTTCCTTCCGAACTACACCGTGTACGATGACCCCGATTTGACTGCGCCCGACAAAGATGGGCAGAAGAACAAGCGGAACTATCGTGGCTCGATGAACAATTCTTGGCAGTTGGACCAGATATTGGCACACGGCTATGGCTTGGCCACGTTCTGTTACAGTGACGTGGATCCCGATTTCGATGATGATTTTCAAAATGGCGTGCATCCTTACTATTATGCCCAAGGACAGCATTATCCCCAACCCGACCAGTGGGGTTCCATTGCCGCTTGGGCTTGGGGCTTGAGTCGCGCCATGGACTATTTGGAGAAAGATCCGCAGGTGGACGCAAAGAAAGTGGCAGTGGTGGGACACTCCCGACTGGCCAAGACGGCAGTATGGGCGGGAGCCTCCGACCCACGTTTCGCCTTGGTCATTTCCGGCAACTCCGGTTGTTGCGGTGTTGCCCTCTCCCGCCGTTGCTATGGAGAGACGGTGGAAGCCATCAACGTGCGCTTTCCCCATTGGTTTTGCGGCAACTACAAGCAATTTAACGAGCGGGAGGAATATCTGCCATTCGACCAACATGAGTTGGTGGCTCTGATTGCTCCCCGCCCCATCTACATTGCCAGTGCGGAAGACGACAACTGGTCAGACCAAAAGGGAGAGTTCCTCGGCGGAAAAGGTGCCGAACCCGTCTATGCCCTCTATGGTCTCCAAGGCATTGGCACAGACGCCATGCCCCCAATAGACACGCCCTATATGACCGGTTCCATTGCCTATCACAACCGTAAGGGGCCCCACGCCATCCTGCCCTACGACTGGACCCAATTCCTCCGCTTTGCCGACCGTTTTTTCAAGAAATAAGGGAGCGGAAAAAGGAGGAATTATTGGCTCTTCGCAAGACACGCGTACGTACGTAAAATTTTGCGCGAAATATCATACATACCTACATAAAACGCTCGCAACCCCAGTGTTTATGCGGGTTTCGACAATGTAGGTAGGGCTAAAAATCATACATGAATCATACATTATCCTACATAAAACATACATAAAATGCCCTTCATGGCGGTAAGATGCGCGCATCTTTCGTCATTTTTATGATGAAAGGACCGTCAACAATCTATCATTTCTTCCGGATAATGGTCAGGCCGTCGCGGATGGGGAGGATGACGCGCTCCACTCGTGGGTCACGGGCAATGAAGTCATTGAAGTCCTCAATGCCTTGCGTCTGTCGGTCGGCAGGCTTCGGCTTTTCCAGCACATGACCATCCCAAAGGGTGTTGTCCGCCAGGATGATGCCGCCGGGACGGAGGATGGAAAGCACCATCTCATAGGTGGAAAGATAGGTGCGCTTGTCACCATCGACAAAAGCCATGTCGAAGGTAATGCCGAGCTTGGGCGCCTCCACGTTGGCGTCGCCAATAATGAAGCGGATCTTATCCGCCACAGGTGAGCCTTCTATCCATGGACGGGTGAAGTCCTCCTGCTCGTCATTGATCTCGTAGGTATAGACCAGTCCGTCGTCGGGCAAGCCCTCCGCCATGCAGATGGCACTATAACCACTGAACGTGCCGACCTCGAGAATGCGCTTGGGCTGGAGCATCTCGACCAGCATCTTCAGCAGTCTGCCCTGCAAATGGCCACTCGCCATGCGGCCACGCAACAAATGGACGTTGGTGGCACGATAGAGACGGTAGAGATAGTCGCCCTCCGGGTCTATGTGGTTGAGGATATAGCGTTCCAGTTCGTCGCTCATGCCTGCTGCTTTTGGTGAACGAGAGCGTCGACGGCAAGACGGTAGGAATCAAGACCGAAACCGGCAATCACACCGAGACATGCACAAGAAATCATGCTGTGGTGGCGAAACTCCTCACGCTTGTGGACATTGGAGATGTGCACCTCGATGGTGGGGCACTTCAGGGAGCGAATGCAATCCTGCAACGCCACACTCGTGTGGGTGTAGGCGCCGGCGTTGAGCACGATGCCGTCGAAGGTGAAGCCCACCTCCTGCATCTTGTTAATCAGTTCGCCCTCGATGTTGCTCTGATAATATTCAATCTCCACATCGGGATAGGCGGCACGCAGTTGTGGCAGGTAGGTTTCAAAGGAATTGTTACCATAGATGCCCGGCTCACGCACGCCGAGGAGGTTGAGGTTCGGTCCGTTGATAATCTGTATTTTCATTGTCAATATGAAATAAATTCGTTACTTTTGCCTACAAAAGTAGTATAAAAAGAGGTGTTGACAAAATTATACCCCGAAAAACTGACGACTATGAGCAAAGAGAATCTCACTGACGTGGAACTGACCCGCCGGTATATGCGGTATCTTAAGTTGGAACGCAACTTCTCACAGAACACGCTTGACGCTTATCATCACGACATCCAACGGCTGTTCGACTATCTGAATCTGAAGCACTTGACGGTGGAGCAGGTCAGACTCGAGCACCTTGAGGCGTTTGCCGCCTGGGTGATGGACAACGGATGTGTGGGCACCCGGTCGCTGGCGAGAATTCTCAGTGGCGTGAAGTCGCTCTTCCGCTACTTGAAGTTGGACGGAGTCATCGAGGACGACCCCAGCGAACTGCTCGATTCGCCCCAACGCGGGCTGCATCTGCCCGAAGTGCTGACCACGGAGGAGGTAGACCGCATGGAGAACAGCCTCGACATGAGCAAGGCGGAGTCGCAGCGCAACAAGGCCATCATCGAGACCATGTTCAGTTGCGGCCTGCGTGTGTCGGAGTTGGTCAACTTGAAATGGAGCGACATCTATGCCGAGGAGGAGTTCATCCGTGTGAAAGGCAAGGGTGCCAAGGAGCGGCTTGTGCCCATCTCCAAGCGGGCATTGGAAGAAATCAACAAATGGAACTTGGACCGCAACACACTGAAAATCAAACCCGGAGAGCAGGATTATGTGTTTCTCAACCGCCGTGGCGCCCATCTCACCCGCACGATGATTCTCATCATGATCAAGCGCACTGCTGCCGCCGCAGGCATCAAGAAGACCGTCAGTCCCCACACGCTCCGCCACTCTTTCGCCACCGCTCTATTGAAAGGCGGCGCCGACCTGCGCGCCATCCAAGAGATGTTGGGGCACGAAAGCATCGGCACGACCGAGATTTATACCCATCTCGACACCACCGACTTGCGCCGTGAGATTCTCGAGCACCACCCGCGGAATATGAAATAAGCCCCACAAGCCATCCCAACCATTTGCCCAAAATTGGTCCGGCAGTTTGGGCATCGGTTGCCCACCGCGGTGGCATCCAGTGCCCACGGCCTTGTACCATCCGTAAACTGCCCGTTTTGACTTTCCCTGATTGGACTATACACTTTTAAACTTCATACCCTGGAAAGGTAGACGCCATCTGTTTTATGCAACTATAAAAGTAGACACTTTCTTAAATTTGGCACGGTTTTTATAGACACAAATTGTAAAAATAGTGATAGAAATGTAGGATTTATGTAGGTTCTATGTATGATTTTCAGCCCTACCTACATCGTCGGAAGCCGCATAAACACTGGGGTTGCAGGCAATTCATGTAGGTATGTATGATTTTTCGCTGAAAACTTTTCCGGCTCTTCTCAAAATTTAGTACATTTAAGTTTCTAAGTTTGAGGATATCTTTATCTCCAAAAGAGGAATAGAAGTTCTTCCAAAAGGAATATACTTTGTATAAGCAAGAAGACAAAGATTTTGTACTAAATTTTGAGAAG
>JBNMIE010000042.1:0-18811 GCA_050873125.1 Prevotella sp. | reverse complement strand
GTGTACCTTTGTCCATAGTTACTGGATTTTTTTTTAGCAACAACAAAGGTAACTAAAAGGGCTGAATTCCAAGCGAGGAATCCAGCCCTAATTTTTTAGCATAAAAAAGTTTTAGCGGACAGCAATAATTGTCAAGGAGAACATTGCCATCAATGATGACAACCTTCAGATGCTCAAACGTGAGTTCCCTGAGGTGACCGACGCCCATTTTGGCAAGATGACCACCTACGGACAGTATATCAACGCTGACGAGGGTATCGTCAAGGGCGTGCAGGTGAACGCTACGGTCAACCTGACCCGCGATCTCTCGCTCATGGCCAACTATGCCTACACTTATGGCCGCTCGAAGACCGGTGGCCAGTGGATTGCCCTTGAGCGCACATATAGAAACAGTGTGACTGCCGCAGCCAACTACAACCACACCTGGAAGATGTATACGCTCAACGTCAACCTCAACGGACGATTCCAGTCGCGCACCTTCTATCCCGGCTATGAGGACGCTCCCGGTTATGGCGTAATCAACCTGAACACCACCCACACGTTCAACGTCGGCCGCATGTTCGACATCATCCCAAGTCTGGGTGTGGACAACATCCTCGACAAGACCGATCATCGCATCGACACTCCGACCCGCAAGTATGCCCTCTATTCTCCGGGCAGAATGTTTGTGGTGGGATTGAAAATCAACTTCAAGAAATAAATGACAAGACAAACACTTCTTCGCATCCATTTGTGGCTTTCCCTCCCGTTAGGCATTATCATCACCCTGATATGCCTATCGGGAGCCACACTGGTGTTCAAGCATGAGATCCGTTCTGCCTTGGGCATGCCCACTGTGGTGGCGCCTCATGGTACGCACCATGCCGCATCAGACAAGTCCTCCACCTCTTTGCACGCTCAGGGCAAAGCTGCAGCGATGGGGCATGGCAAGACTGCTGTGAATGGTCACGGCCATTCCACAGTGAATGGACATGAAAAGATGGGCGGCGATAAGCACGGCGCATCTGCACATCATGGCCATGGCACCACGACAAAGCGCGACTTTTTCAGTTATGTGACGCGCTTCCACACGTCGCTGATGATGGGCACGGTGGGCAAGATCATCGTCACCTACACCACGCTCTTCTTCCTCGTCATCCTCGTGAGTGGCTTGTGGATTTGTTGGCCACGCAACGGCAGCCAGTGGCGCCAGCGCTTCAAGGTGACCCGTGGCAAGGGCATCCGCCGACTGTTCTACGACCTGCACGTCAGCCTCGGCTATTGGACGGTGCTGTGGCTTGTGCTGCTTGCCGTGACCGGAGCCGCCTTCGGTCTCCATCTCCTGCCACACGGCTCCACAGCCATCAAGGTGTTCCATGCCTTGCATGTGGGAGCTTGGGGTGGTATCTTGACGAAGACCATCACTTTCGTGGTGAGCCTCATCGGTGCCTCTCTTCCTCTGACAGGCTATTGGCTCTACTTCAAGAAGTGGAAATAAACATTTATATAACTACAGCAAAAGGGGCTGCGCTCAATCGAGTGCAGCCCCTTTGCTATGTTGTTGTCTGAAAGAAATCAGTTGAAGAAGTTCCAACTCAAGCCGAAGCGGAAGATGCGGCCGTTGACGGGGTAGTGGGGAACGAGGAACGCGGCGGTGCCGGAACTTGCGTTGACATGGCTCATCATCACGAAGAAGCGTGTGTGCTTGAGGTTGAAGTTGACGTAGGCGTCGACCACGGGGAAGTTGCCCACCTTCACACGGCTCTCGCCCTCTTGTGTGGTATACTGTCCGAGGGCTGGACTATAGTCAGGCGCATAATACTTGGTGAAGTAGCGTGCGTCGGCACCCAGGTCACAATCGAGCACATGCGCGATCTTGAATCTCAAGTAGAGATTGGTGTAGACATTGAGTGCGGGCAGGGGCAGGGCATCGTCGTCGGTCGACTTCTGATAGGTCAACACATTGTCCCAATGGAGCGGGCCGAGGCGGAAGTCTTGTGCGAGGGAGGCTGTGAACACGCTGATGTTGCTCTTCGCTTGCTTGACGCTCACGGCATTCATCGTGCGCTTTTCCCCCTCTGTGGAATACGACTGTGCGAGATACGTGTAGTTCTGCAGGTTGTCGTAGGCCACGCGCAGGCGGGTGTTGGTACGCTTCAAGGTGAAGCGGCCCTCCACATGGGTATGGATGGTCTTGGCGAGATCGTCGTCGCTCCACCAGAAGTGCTTCGACTGGTAGTGGCGATAGTAGAATCCCTGGTTGTCACGGTGGAAGAATCCGTTGGCGGCGAGCTGCACGGTGTCGCCGAGGAGCGGGAAGTTGAGGTCGGCGGTGGCGTCGATATGGAGCTGTCCGGCATCCTTGCCCACGACCCACGCCTCTCCTGTGACATTATAGTGGAGCGTGGTGCCCTCGGTCTTCGACAACTGTCCGCCCACGCTGAGGTTGTGCTCGGTGAAGGCTGTGTAGCTGCCGTCGGTCTCAGGCAGGGTGAAATGGCGCAGGTCGGAGGTGGCAAACGCCTTGAGTCCAGCCTTCGCCCATTTGTTGAATCCCTCGAGCAGGGCGATGGCGAAAGTGTTCTTCAGCGAATAGTGCTGTGTCTTGTCATAGATACTGTCGCCCAGCGCCTCGCCTATGCCGTTGAAGGTCTGCGCATAGAATCCCTCGGGTGTCTCGTAGGCCTGGTAGATGCGTGAGTAGGTGTCGAAGCGGGCGGTGTGGATGAAGCTTGTCACGGGCACATATTCCGTCTTCATCCATTGCTCGGCCTCTTCCTTTTGCTTGTCGGCGGTGAGGATGCTGTCGGCGGCGGCGTTGGTGTCCACCTTCACGCGCTCACTCTTCGTGGAGTCTGTGGCGGTGTTGGCGAGCTGGCTCTCGTCGCCGGCTATCTTGGCGTCGTCGGGACGACCGGAGAAAGTCTGTGTCTTGTCATAGGCTTGCTCGTCGAAGTCGCGTCCCTCGCGCTTGGCGCGTCGGCGTGCTTCCTCCTTGGCGTCGGCTGCATCGTTCTCCTTGCGTGACGCCATGGCGAACTTGCGCGCCTTGATTTCGTCTTCGGTCATCGGCACCTTGCGGCTGAATCCGAGGCTGTAGCGATGGGTGAGGAAAAGGTGGGTGTTGTTGTTGCGGTTCCAGTTGCGGGTGAGCATGGTCGGTATCTCGTTCTCACGATAGGAATCGTTGAAACTTTCGGGATGTGTGATATAGTCGTCGAGCGTGATACCGCCGTTCTCTGCCACCTTCTCATGGTTGGTCTGGATGAGCAGATGGGCCTGATAGCGGTCGCCCATGTAGCTGCCCCACATCGAGTAGTTGAAGTGTGAGGTGCTCTGGTCGGCGTAGAATCCGCGACCGTAGATATAGTCAAACTTGAAGCCCACACCGATGCGCTTGCCTGCATTGACGGCAAAGAGCGCCTTGAAATGATCCTCGCCGTTGGTGCGGTTGCCGCAGTTGTTGTACACCAGGTTGGTGATGGGCGAGAGGGTGTTGGTGAACTGGAACTCGCCGGGCCGTGTGACGAAGAAGTCATACGGCTGGGTGAAGACAAACTGTCCGTCTGTCCTGCGGTCGGTGAAGATGCGGTTGATGCGTGGCGAACCGAGGTTGCCGAGCGTGTTGTATTCACCCCGTGTGCCGGAGGTGAAGATGGAGTTCATGAACATGAAGGGGATGGTGTCGGGGATGGCGGCTGTGCGGTCGCCAAAACGCTCGTCGACAGTCCACACCTTCAAGCCCCGTGGTATTTCCTGGTGTCCCGCCTTGGTGCTGTCGGCGCGTGCTGCCCGTCGCTGTTCGGCAGTGGTCAGCTCGCCGTCGTCGGTGAGCTGGTTGTAGTCTTGTGCATGAGCGGTCGCTGCTGCGAGCAGGAGCAGGACAGAGATGAGAAGTCGTGTCATTCTATTTGATGAATCGTAGACAGCACTCGATGACCTTGAAGCCCATCGATGCCATGATGATGATGGTTCCGGCGGTGGTGTCGGAAGCGGTCAGATAGACCACCACACCGACAATGGCGCCAATCATGAAGATGATGTTCAGGGCGTTTCTCACGCCGAAGAATCTGTTGTCCTCGCGCAGACGTTTGCGGCGCCGGGTGTTGGCGGGCTGTGTGGCTTGGTCGACAGTCTGGTTGATTTCTTCTTGTGTCATGTCTTGTGGTCTGTGTTAGATGGCGAACTTGGCGTTGACGTCACTGAAAATCTGGTGTACGCGGTCGATGGTCTTGCGGCGGAACTTGCCGGTGATGGGCAGAAGCTTGGTGTTCTTCTTGTTTACAGCATACTCGTCGGTGATCCATTCCTCAGCGGTGTAGGTCTCTTCCTTGCCGGCAGTGTTGTAGCGGTAGCCGATGCGGTAGAGCTTCAGGTCGATGGCACCGTCACGGCAAGTGGCCACGAGAGTATAGTTCATCAGAGTGCGGTCAAGAGAGATGAAGTTGGCCTTGAAGACCATCCATTCGTTGAGGCGTGCCACGATGACGTGTTCCTGCTTGTTGACCAGGGCGACGATGCTCTCCTTAGTCTGGTTTTCCTGCTTGGTCATGTCGGTCATGTATTTGAGCATGTGCTCATAGATTTCTTCCGCGCTCTTGCCGGTGCAGCAGACGGTGGTGTCGAACTCCACGCGTCCGTTGACAACAGGCACGTTGCCTTTCAGATAAGGCTTGTCGGCCTCACGTTGCAGATCCTTCTTGGAAGGCTTTTGGGCGACAGTTTCTGTCTTGGCAGGTTGTTCTTTCTGTGTGTCTGGTTTTTCCCACACGTTTTGCGCCATGAGGAGTTGCGGGGCGATTGCGAATATGCAAGCTAAGATTTTTTTCATCATACTATTGTTTGAATTTTGATTCTTGTTATATATTAATGTGCAAAGTTACTATATTTTTCTTTACGAATGGTCGCCCCGCTGCGGTTTAACAAAAATTTGTGTGAGGCAAAGGTGTGATGAAAGAAGTATAGCATAATATTGCTCTCTTACAATATGTGGTTTGTTCAGAATCGTTCTTGTTGCTTGAACTTTTAGTTCTTGTGCTTGGAACAAAAAGTTCGGGAACGCGGAACGGATTTGAACTCGTGAAGTTCTTGGAAATGAGTATGTAGGTTGACTCGTATTTAAAATATGCTGGAGGTGGCAGATGGTGACAAGTGATGATGAATTATGACTGTAGCTTACAATACTTAAACTGTTGATTAATAATCGAATAATATTGTCGGTGACAGATGTGGCAAATCGTAGTGGAACATTTACTTTATAGAGGGCTGAACTGTATGTCTTTCCCGAAATGAAAAAATTCCAAACTTTGTTAAACAGCCACAGCTCCTTCTTTTATTTTTTATACCTTTGAACCGTTTTTTAGTATGCAGGACAACACAAATGTTTTACCAATATAAAAGGATAACAAAACTATGAAAAAGAAGATTTATCAGAAACCTCGTGTCTGTGTCTGCGAGGTGGAGTCGCAAGGAATACTTGCGGCAAGTGACACAAATGCAGAAAAGGGAACGTTCAATGTTCAGATCCCGATTACGTCGGGTGATGACGACGATGTGTGGGAACAGTGATGAACACAGTAGTGAAAAACATTTTAAAGCGTAAGAAGATGAAAAAGATTGTATCCATGGCGATGGTTGTTGCAGCCGTAGCATTCTCCGCTTGCAGCAACGACATTTCTCCGATAGACAATGATGGGAAGACCGGCATGGTCCTCAATGCCACAGTGGCAGGGCAGGACGAGAGCACCCGTGCCACGATGAGTGGTGACGGTGAGGGCACAGGAAACTGGACATTCGCCTTCGATGGCGGAGACAAGGTGGCGGTCGGCAACAGTGCCGTGAGCGGCTACTACACTTTTGTGAAGGGTGCCGACCACTTTGTGAGCACCGACGCCAAGGCTACGGCGACGGATGCCGACTGGTGTGCTTATTTTCCAGACAATGAGATGAGCTTTGCAGACCAAGACGGCTCTTTCGCCAAAGTGGCAAACAGTTATGCTCTTGCCGGAAAGACCGACGCTGCCACAACGGGTGCTGATGGTTTGAACATCACGATGAAGGCACAAGTGGCTGTGCTGCGGGTCGTGAAGGTGGAGAAAGCGAAGTTTGGCGCTTGCGACATCAATGTGCGGACGGCAGACGGCAAATACATTTCGGGTTTGAAGGCCCGCAAAGGTGAGGCAACCTTTGATGTGACCACCAGCGACAGCAAGGTGACGTTCCTCAGCAAGACAGAGCCGGGTGTCTATTACATCACAGTGCCCACCGGCATCAAGATTTCCATTTACAATGGTGACAACCTGCGCAACACCACCAAGGACGCAGGCTTGACAGCCGGCAAATACTACACCATCACCACTGCTCCGACAACAGGTACGGAAGAAGCCACGATTAATGGCAAGACTGTGCAGATTGGTTGGGTGCAGCTTTATCCTGGTGGTGCAAAGATAGCCACACAAAATGTGGGCACTCAACTGAGTTGGACAGAGGCTGCCAAGACCGGCGACGACTATGTTTGGGGAAAGAACTGGCGCACACCGACAACAGACGAGATGAATATTGTCAATGGAGAAAAGATAGGAAAGGCTTGTGATGTTGAAAACGGAAAGCCAGGTTTTGTGTTCTATGGAATACATATAGGGTATTCTAAGACGAAGAATCGAATATTTCTTCCGGCAAAGAATACAGACGTGAAATGGTTGGAGGGAAGTTATTGGTCATCGGTAGCTGATGGAACTGATAAAGGCAAGTGTTTGGACTTGATTGGCAGTAATGGCACTTTCGGCTATGGTGACTGGTCTTCTTTACCAATTATTTCTAATAATAAAGAAACTGTAAATGATGTCCGTCCTATTATCAATGAATAATAGAAATTAGCGATAGTGCTCGGTTTTCAAGGAGGCAGAGGACATTCACATCCTCTGCCTCCTTTTTTACATTAGCCGATTGCCTGTTTTTTCTCAAAATAGTTTGTGCGAACTACTATTTTTTAGTATATTTGCAAACATAAATAGATTAAGTATGAAACAAAATGTACTGACAAGAGAAGAGGCTTTAAGACGCTGGAATGAGTCCAAGAAGCTGAAACGCAAAATGGCAGAAAAGCTTGAGCGACTTGCTCGTCGCAGTGCTGTCAATAAGTCCAAGGGAACTGATTTACAAATAGAAGTGCTGTGATAAATCTTAAGCTGCGTTGATTGTCTGTAAAGATAACCTGAATTTTGAGTCTTTAGTGGCTGAATTTATGACAACGGTGAACCTGCTGAATGTTAAGCCTTGACTACTATAATGAAGTAAAAGCAGGTTAATGAAAATAGAAAAACTCAAGAAAAACACTTAAAATCGCAATCTTTTCGCCTCTGACGCGTTTTATGTCAGAAAAAAGTGGTAATTTAGCACCTTGAAATGAAAGGGCACAATCGCTTAGAGCGAAAAGAAAGGGCCTTAGAACGAATTTACAGATTAAAACAAAGATAAAATTTAATGGACGAAAATCAGACAATTGATCAAGACAGAATCCAAAAGGTCAACATCGAGGAGCAGATGAAGCAATCCTACATCGACTACTCCATGTCGGTCATCGTCAGCCGCGCCCTGCCGGACGTGCGCGACGGATTCAAGCCTGTACACCGCCGCATCCTGTATGGTATGCTCGGAATCGGAAACACAAGCAACAATCCATATAAGAAATGTGCGCGCGTTGTCGGTGAAGTGCTCGGTAAGTTCCACCCACATGGCGACAGCTCTATCTACGGAGCCCTCGTGCGCATGGGACAGGACTGGAACATGAGATACATGCTCGTTGACGGACAAGGTAACTTCGGTTCTGTCGACGGCGACTCACCTGCCGCCATGCGATACACTGAGTGCAGACTCTCCAAGATGGGCGAGCATATCATGGACGACCTCGACAAGGATACCGTCGACATGGAACCCAACTTCGACAACTCACTCATGGAGCCTTCCGTGATGCCTACCAAGGTGCCGAACCTGCTCGTCAACGGATCAAACGGTATCGCTGTTGGTATGGCCACCAACATTCCTACACACAACCTCTGCGAGGTGATTGACGGATGCTGCGCCTATATCGACAATCCGGACATCGACACAGAAGGCTTGATGCAATATATCAAGGCGCCGGACTTCCCGACAGGAGCCTTCATCTATGGCATCCAGGGTGTGAAAGACGCCTACGAGACCGGTAAGGGCCGCATCGTCATCCGTGCCAAGGCCGAAATCGAGACAGGCGAGACACACGACAAGATTGTGGTCACAGAGATTCCTTACGGCGTCAACAAGGCACAGCTCATCGAGTATATCGCCGAACTGGTCAAGGAAGGAAAGATTGACGGCATCTCCAATGTCAACGACGAGACCGGCAGACAGGGTATGCGCATCGTCATCGACGTGAAGCGCGACGCCAATGCCAACGTCATCCTCAACAAGCTCTTCAAGATGACAGCCATGCAGAGCTCGTTCTCTGTCAACTGCATCGCCCTGGTCAAGGGCCGTCCACGCTTGCTCACGCTGAAAGACTGCGTAAGATATTTTGTGGAGCACCGTCACGACGTCACCATCCGACGCACCAAATATGAACTGCGCAAGGCGAAGGAACGTGCCCACATCCTTGAAGGACTCATCATGGCCGGCGACAACATCGACGAGGTGGTGCACATCATCCGTGCTTCCAAGACTCCTGCCGACGCACAGCGCAACCTCGAGCAGCGCTTCAACCTCGACGAGCCACAGAGTAAGGCTATCGTCGACATGAGACTCTCGCAGCTCACCGGTCTGCGTATGGATCAGTTGCACGCTGAATATGAGGAACTCGAGAAGACCATCGCCTACTTGGAGCAGATTCTTTCCGATCCGGAACTCTGCAAGAAGGTGATGAAGGACGAACTCATCGAGGTGAAAGAGAAATACGGTGACGCACGACGCACCGAGATCAAATACTCCAGCGAGGAGTTCAACCCGGAGGATTTCTATCCGAACGATCCCGTGGTCATTACAGTCAGCCATCTCGGCTATATCAAGCGTACACCGCTGAGCGAGTTTCGCGAGCAGGCACGTGGTGGTGTCGGTTCGAAGGGTGCTCACACTCGCGACCAGGACTTCACCGAGTATATCTATCCCGCCACCATGCACAACACCATGCTCTTCTTCACCAAGAAGGGCCGTTGCTACTGGCTCAAGTGCTACGAGATACCGGAAGGTGCCAAGAACTCCAAGGGTCGTGCCATCCAGAACATGCTCAACATCGAGGCTGACGACAGCGTCAACGCTTTCCTCCGTCTCACCAGCATCAACGACCAGGATTTCCTCAACTCACACTATGTGGTGTTCGCCACCAAGAAGGGTGTGGTCAAGAAGACTTGTCTCGAGGCTTACTCCCGTCCAAGAGCCAACGGTGTGAACGCCATCAACATCGTCGAGGGCGACGAGGTGGTGGATGTAAGACTGACCAATGGTCACAACGAACTCATCCTGGCAGACCGCAACGGACGTGCCGTGCGCTTTGACGAGGAGACGGTGCGTACTATGGGACGTGTTTCCACTGGTGTGCGCGGCATGAAGCTCGACGAGGGCGACGACGAGGTGGTCGGCATGATTGTGGTCAACGACGCACAGACCGAGAGCGTGATGGTGGTCAGCGAGAATGGCTACGGCAAGCGCTCACTGGTAGACGACTATCGCAAGACCAACCGTGGCGGTAAGGGTGTGAAGACCATGAACATCACCGACAAGACCGGCAGACTCGTGGCCATCAAGAACGTCACCGACGACAACGACCTCATGATCATCAACAAGAGTGGCATCGTCATCCGTCTTGCTGTGGCAGACTGCCGCGTGATGGGACGCGCCACACAGGGTGTGAGACTCATCAACCTCACCAAGAAGAACGATGTCATCGCCAGCGTGTGCAAGGTGATGAGTTCTGCCAAGGAGGACGATGTGGAGCAGGCAAGTCATAAAGACTTCGAGCAGACCAGTGAGGCTATCCGCCACGAGACCATCGCCGATGTGACGGCTGGTGACACGCCAACAGAAACACCGGACGACGTGGACGAGAATACAGAAGATTAACATAACTAAATTTCAGGAATATGAAGAAAATCATGATTGCGGCTTTGTTGATGGCAACTACATCGACAGCCTTCGCACAGGACGCCTTCAAGCAGATCTCCAAAGTTAAGGATTATGCTGAGGCTGCTAAAATCTTGGAGCAGAACCTCGGTTCGCTCAGTGCAGAACAGAAAGCTAAGTGCTACAATTACCTTGTCAACCTTGCTATGGAGAAGGTGACCAAGGAGCAGGGCACAGAAACTCAGAACCAGATGAACCGCCAGCTCAAGCAGGGCAAGATTGAGGCTTATGACACCGTGGGTCTCTATAATGCTGTCTACAATGCTATTTATGACGGCTCACAGGCCTACAAGTTCGACCAGGAGCCTAACGACAAGGGAAAAGTAAAGCCTAAGTTTACAGACCTTGGCGAGAAACTCTATATGGAACGTCCACAGCTCATCAACGCTGGTGTGTACTATCAGAACATTCACAATGACGCCTTGGCTTACAAGAACCTGGCTTACTATGTGGAGACAGCTTCCGACCCAATGTTCAAGGCTCAGATTGAGAAGACTCCAGACGACAACTTGACACAGATCGCTTATTTCGCAGCCATCTATGCTTACCAGGCAAAGGACTACAAGAATGCAGAGAAATATGCAGGTCTGGCTGTCAACGACAAGGATCATGGCAAGGACGCTTTCAACATCCAGCTCGCTGTGATGCAGGCACAACTCAAGACTCATGAGGACTCTGTAGCTTATGCCAATAAGGTGAAGGCTCTCTACGAAAAGGATCCAGACAACGAGATGCTCTTCGGAACATTGCTCGGTCTCTATTCTTCATTCAAGGATGAGGCTGCTGCCAACAAACTCGTTGAGGACAAGCTGGCTAAGGATCCTAACAACTTCACCGCATGGGCTGTGAAGGGTCAGAACCTTATGATTGCTCAGAAACTTGAGGATGCTATCGCAGCCTTCAAGAAGGCACTCGAAATCAAACCAGACAACCCACAGGTGAACGCTTTCATGGGTGCTTGTCTCTTTGACCGTGCACAGAAGGCTGAAGACCGTGCTGCCGGTAAGAGTGGCCGTATCAGTCCTGCCGCAGAGGCTCAGATCAAGCCTGTGTTCGAGCAGGCAAGAACCTATCTCGAGAAGGCCAAGAGTCTGGATCCAAACCGTGAGCAGTCCAACTGGGCTTATGCGCTCTATCGCTGCTACTACAAGCTCCTCGGCGCCAACGATCCTATGACCAAGGAGGCTGAGGCACTGACCAAGTAATCACGCAAAGTGAATCATATAGGGTTGTAGGAGGTGGCTGTCTTTCCAAGACGGCACCTCCCACAACTCTTTCTTTCTTTTCTCGGAAACTTCACCTTATTTATATTGTATTCAAAATAACATCATGTACAGATTCAGATATTTCATGGCCGCCTTGTTCCTTCTGATGGTGTTGCCCCTGGCGGCACAGAAGAAGCAACTCTCGCAGGCACGCGACTATATCAAGAGTGGCAACAACCTTGACAAGGCGGAACGAATGATGACCGACCTGCTCAAGGACTCAGCCAACCACGACAACATGAAGATATGGATGACCCTCTTTGAGGCGGTCAAAGGACAATATAATCAAGGCAACGAGAAACTCTATCTCAAGCAGCAGTATGACACGGCGTCGCTCTTCAACGCCACCATCAAGATGTTCTCCGTGCTTGAACAGATGGACTCTGTCGACGCTATGCCCGACGCCAAGGGCAACGTGAAACTGAAGTTCCGCAAGGGACACGCTGAATATCTCAACACCTATCGCCCCAATCTCTATAATGGAGGCGCTTATTTCATCAGCAAGAAAAACTATCAGCGGGCATTCGACTTCTTCGATGCCTATCTGGACTGCGCCCGTCAACCGCTCTTCTCCAACTATCATTATGAGGAGCGGGACGTCAATATGCCAGAAGCTGCCTATTGGGCATCCTATTGTGGCTACAAGGAAAAAGATGTGGCGAAGACCGGGAAATATCTCGACATGGCATTTCGTGATTCCACACGACGTGCCTTCCTGCTTCAGTTTAAATGTGAGATGCTGAAGCAGAAAGGCGACACGATAGGTTATGTCAATACGCTCCGCGAGGGATTCAACAGTTATCCTTCGTTTCCTTTCTTCTTTCCACGACTGATAGACTATTATGCTGAGCACGACCAGCAAAACGAGGCCATGGATGTGACCAACCGTGCGCTTGCCATAGACAGCACCAATGTGCTCTACCGTTTCACTAAGAGCACCGTATTGCTCAACACAGGCCGCTATGACGAATGCATCGATATATGTAAGCAGTTGCTCGCCGAAAATGACTCACTGGCTGATGCCTATTTCAATCTCGGCCTTGCTTATTTCAACAAGGCTATAGAACTTGACAAGGTGTCGCAGAAGTATGCCTCTGCCCGCAAGAAAATCTTGGAGAACTATACTAAGAGCCGTCCTTATATGGAACGTTACCGCCAGTTGGCACCCGACCAAAAACAAAAATGGGCACCAGTGCTCTATACCATCTATCTCAACCTTAACATGGGCAAGGAGTTTGACGAGATAGACCGGCTCTTGAAGAAATAGAAGCCCGAATATGATTGCAGCGTTTTTTGTGCTGCACCATAGAGAAACGATTGCGCCCTACCGGCAAAGAAGGACATTGATGACAGTCAATGCTTCTCGTCGGGTAGGGCGCAATCGTATTTTTATAGTTCGTGTTTCTTCAGCTCTTTTGGAGAAAAGGGAAAGACTAATATTCTGTCTTGTCAGTCTTTTCTCGCCACATGTCGAAGGCTTTCATTGCTTCGGTTCGGAGCAGAATTTCCGAGGGCTTCTTCCGCTTTTGAGGTTCAAGGGCGATTTCCTGATAGATGAAATCGTCATCGAAACCAATGCTTGCGGCATCCTTTCTGTCGTTGGCATAATAAATCTTGTCCAAGTGTGCCCAATAGATGGCGCCGAAGCACATGGGGCAAGGTTCACAGGAAGTGAAAATCTCACACCCTGACAGGTCGAAGGTGTGGAGAGCCTTGGCAGCTTTGCGGATGACAGACACTTCCGCATGGGCGGTCGGGTCGCAGTCGATGGTCACGCAGTTGGAAGCCTCGGCGACAATCTCACCATTCTTGGCTATGACGGCTCCGAATGGTCCTCCGCCATTTCTCACGCTTTCCTCGCTGAGGGCAATGGCCCTGAGCATCAATTCTTTGTTTGTCATAAACGTTTGTTTTTATAAATGTTGATATGGGGTTTGCGTTAAAAAGGGCATATCCGAGAATGTTTTTCCCCGATATGCCCTCTGTTGTCTATGCTTGTGGCAAAGAGACCTTATACAAGTCCTTTGCCGTGGCAATCCTTGAATTTCTTGCCGCTACCGCATGGACATGGGTCATTGCGGCGAGGCATCTTGTCTTTCACGTAAGGAGTGTGGTTCACTTCCTGTGCGCCTTCACGAGTGTCGTGGTTGGCGGCAGCCTTCTGTGCCTCTTCCTCCAAGTCCTCTTTCTGCTCAGTGTAGCGCTGGCTGTGCTCCTCGGGAGCTGCCTGATGCACTTCTTGCTGCTGCAGTTCCGGTATCTGGGCACGCATGAGGATGCTGACAGTGCGGTTGTTCATGGAGTTGACCATGTTGTCGAAGAGTTTCACACTCTCAAGCTTGAAGATGAGCAATGGGTCTTTCTGCTCGTATGACGCATTCTGCACACTGTGCTTCAGTTCGTCGAGCTGGCGGAGATTCTCCTTCCACTCATCGTCGATAATCTTGAGGATGATCACCTTCTCAAACTGCTTCACCACACTCTTGCATTCTGTGTCGTAAGCTTCCTTGAGGTCGCAAGGGATGTTGTAGCCGTTCTTGCCGTCCACGATGGGCACCATGATGCGCTCGAACATCTGTCCCTGCTCTTCCTCAACCTGCTTGATGACTGGCCAAGCCACACTCTGGATGCGGTCGGTCTTGCGCTTGAAGGCAGCCATTGCATCTTGGAAGGCACGCTCCTCGAGGTCAGCGTGGTTGTTGCTGTTGACAAACTCTTCCTCTGTGAAGGGGCATTCCATAGCGAGCACCTTGAGGAACTGCTCACGGCAACCCTCATAGTCGTTGGTCTCGATGATATTGACCACACGGTCCCAAATCATATTGGTGATGTCCATGCCGATGCGTTCACCCATGAGGGCGTGACGGCGCTTCTCATAGACCACAGTACGCTGCTTGTTCATCACATCATCGTATTCGAGCAGACGCTTACGGATACCGAAGTTGTTCTCTTCCACCTTCTTCTGGGCACGCTCAATGCTCTTGGAAATCATTGGAGCCTCGATGCGCTCACCTTCCTTGAAGCCGAGTCTGTCCATGATGGAGGCAATGCGCTCGGAAGCGAACAGACGCATCAGTTTGTCTTCGAGAGACACATAGAATACAGAAGAACCTGGGTCACCCTGACGTCCGGCACGACCACGGAGCTGACGGTCTACACGACGGCTCTCATGGCGTTCTGTACCGATGATGGCCAAACCGCCTGCAGCCTTCACTTCCGGAGTCAACTTGATATCGGTACCACGACCTGCCATGTTGGTGGCGATGGTCACGGCTCCGAGCATACGCTCTTCCACGTGCTTGTTTCCGTCGGCATCAACGATCTCCACCTTGCCCAACGAGCTTCGTCCGGCCTCCTGTACGATGTGGGCCTCACGCATATGCTGCTTGGCGTTCAAGGTGTTGTGTGGAATATGACGCATGTCGAGCATCTTGCTCAGCATTTCGGAGATGTCCACAGAGGTGGTGCCGACCAATACTGGACGACCGGCGTTTCTCATCTCGATGATCTCGTCGATGACAGCCTTGTATTTCTCACGAGCAGTCTTGTAGACACGGTCGTCGAGGTCCTTACGGGCAATAGGCTTGTTGGTAGGAATTTCCACCACATCGAGCTTGTAGATATCCCAGAACTCACCAGCCTCGGTCGAAGCGGTACCGGTCATACCGGAGAGCTTGTGATACATACGGAAGTAGTTCTGCAGGGTGATGGTGGCATAAGTCTGAGTGGCTGCCTCCACCTTCACATGCTCCTTGGCTTCCACGGCCTGATGGAGACCGTCGCTCCAGCGGCGTCCTTCCATGATACGGCCGGTCTGCTCGTCGACGATTTTCACTTCGCCGTCCATAACCACATATTCCTCATTGTTGTTGAACATAGTGTAGGCCTTGAGCAACTGCTGTAGTGTATGCACACGCTCACTCTGCACGGCATAGTGGTTGAGGAGGTCATCCTTCTTGTCCAGTCTCTGCTGGTCGTCGAGATCTTTCTCGTTCTCCAGTGCAGACAACTCGGAAGCAATGTCGGGGAGGACGAAGAGTTCCTTGTCGTTCACCTGGTTGGAGAGCCATTCTGTACCCTTATCTGTAAGGTCGCAAGAGTTGAGTTTTTCGTCCACCACGAAATAGAGTGGTTCCACAGCCTCAGGCATCTTGCGGTTGTTGTTCTCCATATAATATTCCTCTGTCTTGAGCATGCCGGCCTTGATGCCTTCTTCAGAGAGGTATTTGATCAGTGGCTTGTTCTTTGGCAGAGCCTTGAAGGAGCGGTAGAGTGAGAGGAAGCCCTCGTCGAGTGTCTTCTGATCCTTGGTCTGCTGACCTTTGGCGATGAGCTGCTTGGCATCAGCGAGATACTGTGTGGCGAGCTTGCGCTGTACACCCACAAGTTTCTCTACCAAAGGTTGGTATTCCTCGTACATCTGGTCGTCACCCTTGGGCACAGGACCGGAGATGATAAGCGGAGTACGGGCATCATCGATCAACACGGAGTCAACCTCATCGACAATGGCATAGTTGTGTGCGCGCTGCACGAGGTCGGCAGGCGAGATGGCCATGTTGTCACGCAAGTAGTCGAAACCGAACTCGTTGTTCGTACCGAAGGTGATGTCAGCCATGTATGCCTTGCGACGCTCGGGAGAGTTAGGACGGTGTTTGTCGATGCAGTCAACAGAAAGTCCGTTGAACTCATAGAGCGGTCCCATCCACTCGGAGTCACGCTTGGCCAGATAGTCGTTGACAGTGACCACGTGCACACCATTGCCTGTGAGGGCGTTGAGGAACACTGGGAGGGTGGCCACGAGGGTCTTACCTTCACCAGTAGCCATCTCGGCAATCTTGCCTTGATGGAGCACCACGCCACCAAAGAGCTGCACATCGTAGTGTACCATTTCCCATTTCAGGTCGTTGCCGCCTGCGGTCCAATGGTTGTGGTAGTATGCTTTGTCACCCTCGATGGTGATAAAGTCATTCTTGGGGTCGGCAGCGAGCTCGCGGTCGAAGTCGGTGGCTGTTACCACTGTCTCCTCGTTTTCGGCAAAGCGGCGGGCCGTGTCCTTCACGATGCTGAATGCTACAGGAAGCACTTCGTTGAGGGCTTTCTCATAGACCTCGAGCACTTCCTTCTCGAGCTTGTCAATCTGATTGAAGATGCTCTCGCGTTCGTCGATAGGAGTCTCCTCAATTTTAGCCTTGAGTTCAGCAATCTTCTTTTTCTGCTCGCTGGCGGAGTCTTGTACGTACTTTTTGATTTCGTTGGTACGTGCACGCAGTTCATCATTGCTCAGCGCCTTGATTTCAGGATAGGCTTTCTTCACTTGTTCCACGATAGGCTGGATGACCTTCATGTCTCGTGAAGACTTGTTGCCGAACAATGACTGTAGGATTTTGTTGAAATTCATTGTTATATTGTTTTTATTTTATTCTACTTTTGAATTGCAAAGGTACTGCAAATTAGAGACAATACAAAAGGAAACCTTTTCTTTTTTCTTTTTCTCTACTTTGTATACCTATATTAATAGGGTGAAACTGTCGGCATGAAGAGCTCATGCCGGTGCTTCCTTTATCAGAAATCAATAAAGGGGTGCCGCCTTGCACGCATTTGGCGCTCGTATACGGATGGTCTTGGCGATGGTAGGCGCAATGCGGTCTACCGTCACCGGAAGGGTGATGCGCTCGGCTCTCACGTCGGCGCCATAGATGAGTATGGGGAAGGGCACGAAAGAAGCGCGTGCCGTGAATGTTTCTTGGTTGTCCTCGTTGAGCAACTGCCAACCTGGGGTCACTTCGATGACAATGTCTCCGTTGACATTGGGCATGTAGCCGTTGCGGATAGTCTCAAGATCGCTGCTGCGACTCGAGAGGAGCAGGTCGCTGGTGTAGACATCGCGAACACCCGACAATTGGATGAGGAAAGCCTGGCAACGTTTCAGAACGTCGCTCATGCTCAATCGTTTCTGCTCAATGAGTTTATCGTTGAGATAGAGCTGGTTATGGAAATAGGTGTTGACATAGCGGCCCTGTCCATAGATGGCTCCGAGATAGATGTTGAGCAGGTTGGCGGTGCGGTTGATGTAGAAGGTGCCTGTGGGCACGCGGTATTTGGCGTAGTCCGACTTTTCCTCCTCGTCGCTGTAGCCGGTGCTTGTGATGACGAACAACACGTTCTGCCGTCCAAGGTTCTGCTCGATAGTAGAGATGAGTTTGCCTATGTTCTTGTCAAGATTGACATAAGTCTGCTGGAGCTGACTCTGCCATTGTGTCGTTTTGTCATTCTTGTCGTTGCCGGCATAGTAGGTCACCTCCAGCAAGTCGGGGCGACTGTCTGTGCCCATCGACGTGTTGCGGAAGCATTGCAGAGCCATGTCTGTAATGCTTGAGTTGATGGAGATAAAGTCTTTGGTTCTTAGCGACTTGGGTGGATTTGTCTCGTTCTGGAGTTTAATCCATTTTGGCAAGTCCTTGCTATAGTAGGTCGAGGTAGCCCATTTGCCGTTGTCGTCTATCCAAATGGCGCCATCGGCGGCATGTCCTGCCGACAGGATGGCAGCATTGCGGAAAGGAGCAATGGCATAGACCACGGCACCACCTTCGGTGGCTATCTTGAGTTCGTCACCGATAGTTGACGAAACAATGTGGCTGGGAGCATATTTATATTGTGGATCCGCATCACAGTCTATGGGCTGCAATGTGTTGCGGTCGAGCCACTTTTCGCCCACCACACCATTATAATAAGGAGTGGCTCCGGTGTTGATGGTAGCGATGGCAGAAGCCCGGTCGATAGGAGTGAATGCATAGGATACATTCTCGAAAATCTTGCCCTGTTTCAGCAACTTACGGAAACCATTCTCTGAATAGAGTGGGGCAAAAGCTTCTATATAGTCAGAGCGCAACTGGTCAACGGTGATGTTGACCACCAGCTTGGGTGCGGGATTGAGCGTCTGGGCTTCTGTTCCCGTAGCGGTGATAGCGACGAGCGCTGCTGTGATATATTTATTCATGTATGCTTTTTCTCAATTTGTAAACCACAAAGTGGGCCTCACTTCTTGACAGCAAAGATAATGCCACAAAATACATGCCCTCTGCATAGTCCTGGAAAAGGCCTCCCACAATGAACAATCCTACCAGGATGGCATTGATGGTGGTCCATATCGGATATTTGTCTTTTCGGGTGGCTTTCACCGTGTTCCAGAGGAAGAACAGGGGGAGGGGACTGAAGAGTAATATCTGGAGATTGAGACTCACAGTGGGGTGCTGTGAGAAAATCATGGCGAAGAGAATGAGTCCGGCAAGTCCGCAAAGCGTCATCACGACCACATCCACGCCCCAATATATTTTCTTGTTGCGTATCTCCAATCCGCAGATGGCGGAGCAGATGAAGAAGAGGAAGATGCTGCAAATGTAAGGGGAGAAGGGGAAACCACT
>JBNMIE010000041.1:0-19690 GCA_050873125.1 Prevotella sp. | reverse complement strand
AGGCGAAAAAGGCACCACCGGAACCTTCTTTGTTTGGCTAAGGGGGGCTTACTTTTTTCAAAAAATATCCGCAACGCCTATTTGCGGGCATTGCGGATAGGAAAGTTATGCTGTTTTAAGTTTTAGCGGACAGCAATAATTTATAATGATTTGACAATTCTGTTATATTACATATTGTTGCTATCGTTTGACCTTTTTCGAATTCTTCCTCAAACTCAATCCTATACTGATCGTTCACTCTTACCGAAGACAATCCTTCCTTATCCCCTTCTATTCGCTCATAATTCAAAGAATTATATTTCCATAGACCTTGCACATTATCTTCAGCAATCATAAGATCTACAACACGAATATACTTCCTTATTATTTGCGGCTGAAAGCGATGTTTCTTATCAGACTTTCCTATATGGTAAAGGTCTCTCAGATAATCCTCGTTAAACTTTACCTCCATAACTATTTCATTTTATGTTTGCAAAGATAGTGTAACATTTCGATATTCACAAATTTTGTGAATACTATTTGGTTTTATTTCATACACTTATGACAAGTCCGGCATGAGAGAACTAAAGATTTGAAAATAGCCATTCCTTTTCTTCATAATTCCACTGACACATCATAAGACTTGACAAAATAAAATCTCTGGCAGCTTTAGACATCACCATCGACTCACTACGGAATCAATAAGTTGCGGTGTTTTAGGATTTTCACCGCGGTGAAAATCTGATTAGTCCGCCATTAACGGGTCGTTAGTGTGCCATTAACGATGGCTTAGTCGCACATTTACGTTTCGCTAACCGTAGCATCAGACTATTCGTTCTGATTTTTCTTTACATATTAAAGGAAAAATTCTTGTTTTTGGGAAAATTTCCATGCTTCCAACAGACTGTGATTTTGCTTATTTTAAAAAGTTTTTCCCGAGAAAATCATACATACCTACACGAATCGTTCCAAACCACTTGTGTTTATGCGGATTCTTGGAAAATGAAATCATACATAGAACCTACATGAATCATACATAAACATAGGAGAACCTACATGATTTTGCCGGTAAAGCGTAAATTTTGCCCCTACAATGGTCTCACAATTTCAGCTTAACTTGTAGTTGCAGGTCGGTCATAGATGAGTGGTTGATTTCATTGAGACCACTTGAAATCTTTTTACGGTCGTTATACTTGGTAGACGACAGTTTGGCGATGAAAAGCCAGTGGGTGCCCAATGAATAGCGGAGGTTGAGGGCACCATGCACACCCTTGCCGTAGAACATGCCGTAGGAAAAAGTGTAGAGCAAGCCTGGTTCATAGACATAGAGGCGGCTGGCGTAGTCAGCGGTATGGAAATAGCCCAACGTGAGGTTGAGTTTCACATGTTTTCCGCCAGCAATGCCCAAAATGTTGCTCACCATCCACCCAACGCTCTGCTGTTTGTAGCGCGACAAGGCGAAATCGACTTGAGTACGGTTGGAAAAAGTGGAGTCTGCATAGCTTGCCCACAATCTGCCACGATGGGTGGTGTCATAGATGAGGGCGGTTTTCTTGGTGTTGTCCTTTTGGCGCATCTTCAACTGGTAGCGGGCGGTGACAGCAAAGGAGCCTTGATGCCAAGAGGCTTGCACCAGTTGGTCGTAGGCGTGGGACGAGGCTGACACTTGATAGCGTTTCCATGGGAAATAGGCTATGTCGGTATAAGCCATGATGTCAAAGATGTTATTGGGCTTGTAACTGATGCCCAAATAGACGCCACTCTCGTTTTGAACCCTGCCACCACTGCTGAAACTGTTGGCCAACAGCGCATTATAACGATAGGAATAAAAACGCTGGAGGAGCATGGCGGTGAGTGAGGAGCTGATTTGCACGCCAATGGTGTTGAGGGTGGCAACCGACTGGTGTTGGTCGAGTGCCGTCTCGCCTTTGACCGTGAAAAGGTAATGAGCATAGCTATAGTCGAGGCTGAGGTTGTAGAAATTGTTGCCTTGCGGATAGTATCGGCGGAAGGCTTGCGAGAGGTTGGGTTGCAAGTCGTGGTCAAACCGGGTGTAGACGCCGTTCAGCCCCAAGCGCAAGGCGCCGGCAGTGTAGCCCAACCGCAAACCGGAGGTGAACTGTGAGGCATTGTTCTTGCGCAGCAGTTCGCTTTTCGTGCGGTGGTAGCCTGTGGAGAGGATGGTGGCGATGGTAGACGAACCGTTGTTGATGGTGGCGTCAATGGGGCGGTAGGAAAGAAAGGCTGACAGGTTGAAATGGGTGGAGAGACTGATGTCGGTGGCAATGCCCTGCTGATAGTTGTAGGACGACAGAGAGGAATGGGCTTTGATGCCTGTCGTATTGCGTCCAAGGGTGGACAAGGTGATGAGTTTGCCAAGACTGAAGTCATTGTTGACCACCAGTCCCAAGCCCCACGAAACGCGGTATTTGCCCAATGCCAAGGTGCGGATGCGCCCCAGATTTTTCACCATTATATAATAGGAATAATAGTCGTAGCCCAAATTGTTTTTGCCGGAAAAGAAAGGCTCACCGGCATCTTGCGACGCCACAATGCCCGCTTTCACACGGTCACCATAGTGGAAATCGTATTTCAGATAATGCTTGTAGGGATAGCCCAAATAGCCTTTCTTGTCGCCTTTCCGCTCATAAAAGGGTATCTTGACCATGCCCGTGATTTGATGCTTGCCGTATTTCAGAATGTTCTTGAGCGAGGGGAAACCGGGCTTGGGAGCTTCGCCCACATAAACAAAGCAAGACAAAAGGCACCGACGGTAGTAGTCGAGCGAGCGCAAGCCCATCAACTCTTCCTTCGACTCAAAACGTTTGTAAAGATAACGATAGTAGAGCAGCTCTTCTATCTGTATATCAGAAAGAAAGGGCAACTGTTCCAGCTGTTCGCGGGTGACCGTATTGAGGTCTAAAGGATGTTCCGCCAGCTGGCACAGTTGCTCGTATACTTCGTCTTTCGAGGGCAGGTCGTCTTCCTCGTCACCGCTGATTTGCTCATACAGTGACTCCCATGACTGTTCGTCTTGTGCACATATCGGCTGCAAAAACAAGAGGGGGAAGAGGACTGCGAGAAAGACTTTCTTCATGGTGACTACTCTTTATAGTCGGCCAACTTCTTCAGATAATAGGCTTTGAAATCGCTCCAATGATAATAGGGCGCCATGTCGGTCTTGATGGGCAGGGTAGCCTCGTCTTCATTGAGCAGCACCTTGAAGATGGGGTCTTTGTCGGTGGCTGACTTGCGATAGAACACAAACTGGATGTTGCAGGCCATGGGGAAAATCTTGTAGTCGCACCAGTCTTGCTTGTCCACGTCGTCCAACTGGTTGATGGTCTTGTCCAAGCCGTTCAAGCCAAGCAGGCAGGAGAGTGGCATCACCATCGTGTCGTGACCATAACGGAGGGTGGCTCCGGGATGCTCAAGAGCAATGCAGCTGTCGGCCTCACTGATGATCTTGCGCAGCAGATTGCGCTGGGAATAGGGTTGGGTGCCGCCATTGAGGGGCGACGGACCATAGTTGATATACCACCAGGCATTGCGCACGCGCCAGTTCTCATAGATTTCGTCTTTGTTGAAAATGTCGTAGAGCGACAGCGTGTGGCGCAACTCGGTGCTCTGCACATTGCTCGCCAACTTGAAAAGTTTTTGGTAGAGCCAGGAGCAGTCGATGTTCTTCTCGGCATAATCGGTGTCGTTGAACAGCTCGGCAATCACACGCTGATGGTGGTCGTTGCGGGCGGCAAACTGCCAGTAGGCCTGGTTGGCTTGTGTTGGCATCTTCTTGGCGTTGAGCGTCTTGTCGTCCAAGTTCATGTAGTACATGTCGTGATAGCTCGCGTCGTGGGTGATGACCAGTTGGGGATTCATCACGAGCAACTGCTGCAGGGCATTCTCCATCGAGAGGATGCAGCGGATGACCACCGTGCTCTTGGCGTCGACATGGGTCTTCCCCTTGAACACTTCGGGGAAACGCTCATACATGCGCTTGGCTATGCCCTTGTGCTGCTCGGCACCCCGCTGGGTAAGCTCGCCGTCACGGCCCTTTGCCTCGGCGCAAATCAGCGCCAGTTTCTGCAACACTTCCTTGCCCTTGGCGGTCAGTTTGCCGTCGCGGTCGGCTTTCTTCAGCGTGTTGTAGGGCTGGTCATAGTCCGACGTGCCGATGAGATAGCGCGAGCCGTGGCGTCCATAGTGCGACAGATAGAAGGGCTTGTAGCCTTTGGGAGCGGGCGTCAGCGCCTTCTGAGGACCACGATAGGCGAGATAGTTGCTGCCCGCCAAGGTGGGGTCGGCATCAATCTCTGTTCTTGACACTTGTGCCAAAGCTCCCATAGACAACAGGGCTGACACAAAAACGATAAGATATCTTTTCATTTTCTTTCTTGATTATTGGTTGTTTTTCATCCGGAGCCGGGCAAACTCCCACACCACAATGCCCGCCGTCACGCTGACATTGAGCGAGTGTTTGGTGCCAAACTGCGGTATCTCGAGGCATCCGTCGCTCATATCCACCACACTCTGGTGCACGCCTTTCACCTCATTGCCCAGCACCACGGCATATTTCTTGGCGGAATCCAAGGAGAGCGTCTGCAACTTGGTGCTGCCCTCCACCTGCTCGATGCTGTAGACAAAGTAGCCCTCTTTGTGGAGCGCATCCACGGCTTCTTCCGCTGTGGGGAAATATCGCCACGCCACACTGTCCTCGGCACCCAAGGCGGTCTTGTGGATTTCGGCTTGGGGAGGGGTGGCGGTGATGCCGCAGAGATAGATGGCTTCCACACGGAAGGCGTCGCAAGAACGGAAAACGGAGCCTACATTGTGCAGGCTCCTCACGTCATCGAGCACCACAATGAGTGGCATCTTCTCGGCTTCCTTGAACTGCTCCACCGAGAGGCGGTGCATTTCTATGGTCTTGAGTTTTCGCATTTTTCCTTCCAATGGGTTCTATTCTGATTCCTTGGCCTTGAAAGCCAGGGCATACATACGTATCTGCTTCACCATCGAGAGGAGTCCGTTGCTGCGGGTGGGGCTCAGATGGTCTTTCAAACCGATGCGGTCGATGAAATAGAGGTCGGCATTGATGATCTCGTCGGGGGTGTGACCGCTCAACACTTGGATAAGGAGGGCGATGATGCCCTTGGTGATGAGTGCGTCGCTGTCGGCGGTGAACACGAGTTTGCCGTCCTTATAGTCACACTGCAACCACACGCGGCTTTGGCAGCCGTCGATGAGATTGCTCTCGGTCTTGTATTTGGGATCAAGTGGCTCGAGGTCGTTGCCCAAGTCAATGAGCATCTGATAACGGTCCATCCAGTCTGAGAAACCCTCAAACTCCTCTATTACTTCGTCTTGTGATTCGTTGATTGTCATTGTCTTATGTGTTTGTTTATTTTTGTTCTACACTAACCAATTTGAACAGTTTGTCGCTGGGGCGCACCTTGGCAGGTACGGGTATCGACACGTGGGTGCCCTTGGGGGCTGTCTGGACGGGCTTCAGGTCGAGGCGTATCTCTTCGGCATCAAGATAGATGACACCGGTGGTAGGACCGGTGATGAGCAGCTTGTCGCCCACACTGAACTCCGATGCCTCGACAGTAAACTCTGCCACTCCGAGCTTGGAGAAATATTTCACGCCCTTGCCCACGTAGACTTTCTTCTCCGTGGCATTGGACCCGTAGTTGCTGTTCCACTCGCCCATGGTCTGACCCTGGTAGTAGCCGTCCCAGAAACCGCGGTTGAACACGGTGGCGAGCCGCTCGTCCCACTGGTCTTTCTTCTCCTCGGTGAAGGTGCCGTCGATGACGCTCTGAATGGCTTCCTTGTAGCATTTCACCACGGTATAAACATATTCGGCACCACGGGCACGGCCCTCAATCTTGAACACTCTCACGCCCGACTTCATCATGCGGTCGATAAAACGGATGGTCTTCAAGTCCTTGGGACTCATGATATACTTGTTGTCCACTTCCAATTCTGTGCCGGTCTCACGGTCGGTCACCAGATAAGAGCGGCGGCAGAGCTGCATACACTCACCGCGGTTGGCGGAGCGGGCGGCATTGTTCAAGCTGAGATAACACTTGCCACTCACGGCCATGCACAACGCACCATGGCAGAACATCTCGATGCGGATGAGCTTTCCGGATGGGCCGCACACGTTTTGCTCCACGATTTGACGGTAGATGTCAGCCACCTGGTCCATGTTCAGCTCACGTGCCAAAACCACTACGTCGGCAAACTGGGCATAGAATTTCAACGCTTCTATGTTGGAAATGTTGAGCTGGGTGGAGAGATGCACCTCCACACCCACCTGACGGCAATAGGTCATCACAGCCACATCGCTGGCGATGACGGCAGAGATGCCTGCCTCATGGGCGGCATCCACAATCTCGTGCATGGTGGGTATGTCCTCGCCATAGATGATGGTGTTGACGGTGAGATAGGTCTTGATGCCGTGCTCGTTGCACGTTGCAGCTATCTCACGAAGGTCGTCAATTGTGAAATGATTGGCGGAATGGGAGCGCATGTTGAGCTGTCCAATTCCAAAATACACAGAATTGGCACCAGCCTGGATGGCGGCGGCAAGACTCTCTCTTGAGCCTACCGGTGCCATAATTTCAAAGTCGTCTATATTGTAATTCATATTTAGCTAAATGAAATAGTCTTTCAACTGTGCGGCAAGGGCGGACAACTTGTCCGGATTGTCGTTGCCGAAACGTTTCCACACTTCCTCGCACTCGGCGGAAAGTTCGTCGTTGCCCAGAGGCTCACGCACGAGATAGGGATCGCACTGCTGGAATATCCTCATCACTTCCGCCACGCGTCGGGGAGTGAGCTTCAGAAGTTTGGCCAAGTCCACCACTTCCGGAGTCTCCTCCACCATGGTGTTGGGAGTGAGGCGGAAATAGAGATCGAGAATCATCACAAGTTTGATTGGAAGCAAGTCGGGACAGGTGGCGAGCGGCTTGAAGTCGAGTTCAAACGACTCGTTGGTGTGCACACCCTCATAGAAAGCACTGGCATTGTTGAATCCCTTCATCTGCCGGAGTATCTTCACCTCCTTCTGCAGGCGGCGGGGATTGTCGCCATAAGTGTTCCACAACTGTTCTATGTAGGGTGTTTCAAGCTGTCGGAGTTTGAACATCTGCGCATGAAGGTAGCGGGGAGGAATGTGCAATTCCAGACTAAGGTCTATCAACGGACGGGAAAAGACAGGTTTCACGCCCTCGGGTTTCTTGAGATAGAGTTGCATCAGAAGCAGCCAATAGTCGTCCGACCAATGAATGTTTTTTGCCATGACAGATGATATTAAAATACTTTCAGCTCGTAAAGATACGAAGAAAAGGCGTGAAACAAAAACTTTTCACGCTTTTTCTTAAAATGTCATGGCAAAAGAGCCGCCCAACACATTGTTTCCAGCGTCATAATAGGGCACGATGGCCATGGCTTTCTTCTGTTTCCCGTCCAAATGGAACAACCGTTTTTCCCATGGCAAGAGCCACAGACTGGCCCTGGCACTAAGGATGCCGATGCCGGCTCCCATCACCACATCGTGAATCCAATGCTTGTCGTAGACCACACGCTCCACCGCCACGCCGGTAGCCATCACATAGGCTGCCACGCCATACCAGCCGCCATATTCCATGCGCACCAGTTCGGCGCCTTGAAAGGCTGTGGTGGCATGGCCCGACGGAAAGGAGTGGTCGTCTTCGCCACTGGGCCGCCATTCCTTGACGGCGTGTTTCAGTCCGAACGCCACAGAGGTGCTTAAGGCCAAGGAGGTGGCACGGAGCAGAAGGCGCTCGGTGCGGGTATAGGGCGACTTCACCCCACACACGTTCAGTCCGATGCCGAAGATGGACGGCACAAACTGTATCCACTTGTCGGGATGGAGCATTTTCATGTGGTGCCATTCAGGGGAGTGGTGCTTGTGGATGGGGTCGAGGCTTTCTCCCCAATCGCTGATAGCGCCAACGGTTCCGAGGGCGATGAGTGCTCCCGGAACAATGAGTTGTATGGGCTTAAACGCCGTTTTTCGCTCGGATATCTGCCGGTTAGCGACAGCATAGTTTGCGGTTAACGAATCGGTAACCTGCAGACTGTCTGCCAAAGGGGCGGACTGCAAGGTGTCGTCTAACGGAGTTGTGGAGAGGGTTGTTGCTGTTTCCGAGGCAAGAAGGTGCGTGCAAGTCAACAGCAACAGCGACAACAAGGATATCCTAAAGTTCATGTTTTGTCGTTTATGGTTATTTCAAATATTCTCCAAAGTCGGTCAAACGCATGTCGCCCTTGCGCATGAAAGTGTCGTGGAACGCAAGACCGCAGCGCATGGACTCGGGCTGGTGACCGCTTCCGGCAATCTTCAGATAGTCGCGCAACAGCGGACGGTAGTCGGGATGGGCACAGTGCTCGATGATTTCCTCGGCACGGCGCAAGGCTCCCTTGCCACGCAAATCGGCAAGTCCCTGCTCGGTGACGATGATGTCGACATCATGCTCGGTGGAGTCCACATGACTACACATCGGCACAATGGCGCTGATGGCACCATTCTTGGCGGTCGAAGGGGTATAGAAAATGCTGATGGAGCCGTTGCGCTCATAGTCGCACGAACCACCAATGCCGTTCATCAACTTGGATCCGCAGATGTGGCTTGAGTTCTCGTTGCCGTAGATGTCGCATTCCAATGCCGTGTTCATGGCAATCACACCGAAGCGGCGGATTACCTCGGGCGAGTTGGTAATCTCGCTTGGACGCAAGGTGAGGTGCTGGCTGAAGAAGTCTATGTTGTCATAAATCTTGCGCAAGGTCTCGTTGGTCACGGTAGCAGCGGCAGCCGAAGCCTGGTTCACTTGTCCGTCAAGCATCATGTCGATGACCGAGTCTTGCACCACCTCGCTATAGACTTGCAACGGCGGCAGCTTGTGACACTGGGCGATGGCCTTCATCACCGCATTGCCCGTCACGCCCACTCCACTCTGTACAGGGAACATACATTCGGGAATGTGGCCACGCTTGATGTCGTTGATGAAGAATTCCACTACGTGATTGCCAATCATTTCGGTTTCCGGCGTCAGTTCCTTGAAGCCACGCGCCTCCTCGGGAATGTAACAATCTATCACACCCACAATCTTCTTGGCGTCGATAGACACATAGTTCTTGCCGATACGGTCGCCCACAAAGAGCAACGGAATGGGACGGCGATAGGGAAATTCCTTGCACTCATAGACATCGTGCAGGTATTTGGCGTTGGGGCTATGGAAATGGTTGAACTCGATAATCACATGCTTGGCCAACCGGGCAATCGTGGGTACGATGCCGCCAGCCGACGTGAGATAAGCCTTGCATTTCTTCGGTCCTTCATCCAAATCGGACACTTCGATGATGGCCCAGTCTATCTCGCCGTAAAAACCGCGGCGCAACCGTTCAGCCACATGACCGAGATGCATATCCTCATAGTCTATCTCCTGCAAGTTGCAATGCTTGCGGAAATCGGCGTTGGTGGAGAATGGCGCCCGGAATTTGATGGCGTGGGCATTGGCAAAGTCGCCTTCCAAACTCTGGCAAGACGACGCGCCGGTGATGATGCCTACAGAGAAAGGACGTCCCGCCTCATGCTCTTGAATAGCGCGCTTTGACAGTTTGCGCGCCACAGCCTTGGGCACGCCATTGGGCGTGAAGCCGCTGAACCCGATGTTGTCACCATCTTTTATCATCATAGCTGCTTCTTCGGCAGTGATTCTCTTGTAAGCCATAAGTGTATAATTATTTAGTTTTTATGCAGTTAAGTGCATTTTTATACTGCAAAGTTAATGCAAAAAGTTGAGGAAGCGAAAGGTTTTGCCACTTTTTCATAGAGATTGGGATTTTCTCATCCACCAAGAACAAGGTCTTTTATCTCTCAGCAGCTCGTCTTTTCTCTTCCTCAACTTTTCCTCTTATCAGTCACAAAGAACAGTCTTTCAAGGTCGTTCCACCAATTGGTCGAACAATTCCCGCATACCTTCACTGGCACCCTTCTGGATGAAATGCACCGGACGGGCACTGCTGGTCATCACTTCCTCCGGATCAATCAGGTAGACCGGTGTCTGGCGGGGAACATATTGCACAAGTCCTGCCGCAGGGTAGACATTGAGCGATGTGCCGATGATGACAAAGATGTCGGCTTGCTCGGCAGCGTCCATTGCCGGGTCCATCATGGGCACACTCTCGCCAAAGAAAACGATGAAGGGGCGGAGCAGGGTGCCATCGCCAGCCTTCGTGCCGGGAACCACCTCGGGGTTCTGTTCTGTGAGGGTCTGTATGAAATGGGGATTGTAGGGGTCACGGCTCGAGCACACCTTGGCGAGTTCGCCATGCAAGTGGATGACGTGGGTGGACCCAGCCTTCTCATGCAGATTGTCCACGTTCTGCGTGACCACAGTCACATCGTAATACTTCTCCAATTCGGCAATCAACCGATGGCCTTCATTGGGTTTAGCCGCAAAGAGCTTCTTGCGCAGCATGTTGTAAAACTTGGTGACCAGCTCCGGATCACGTTCCCAACCCTCATGCGTGGCCACCTGCTCCACAGGATAATTCTCCCACAAACCGTCGCTGCCACGGAAAGTCTTGAACCCACTCTCTACCGACATTCCGGCTCCAGTGAGAAATACTAATTTCTTTTTCATTGTGTTTCCTCCACATTAATTAAACACAAAAATACTAATTTTTCCGCAAATACATCCACTCTATGGGACAAAAGCATTATCTTTGCATAAAATAAGCTGCACTCGGCAATACAAAAGCAAGCTTTCATTGCGCTCGTTTGCATTATTTTTGCAAGAAATATCAATAAATTTATAGATAAATACTAAACATTTTATGGACAAAGTAAGTTACGCCTTGGGTCTGGGTATCGGACGCCAGCTCTCACAGATGGGAGCCAACGAATTGAACATTGATGATTTTGCTCAGGCTATCAAGGACGTTTTGGCTGGCGACCAGCCTAAAGTGGCCGACCAAGAAGCACAACAGATAGTACAGGAATTCTTCCAGGCACAAGAGGCCAAACAACGTGCCGCTGCTGCAGAAAAAGGTAAGGTAGCCCGCAAGGCCGGTGAGGATTATCTGGCAGAAAACGCTAAGAAGGAGGGTGTGGTCACCCTGCCAAGCGGTCTCCAGTATAAGGTGCTCAAAGAGGGCAACGGCAAGAAGCCGAAGGCTACCGACAAGGTGAAATGCCACTACGAGGGTATGCTCATCGACGGAACCATGTTTGACAGCAGCATCCAGCGTGGCGAACCAGCTGTGTTCCCACTCAACCAGGTGATTGCCGGTTGGACAGAAGGTCTGCAACTGATGACAGAAGGTTCAAAGTATCGCTTCTTCATCCCCTACTCTCTCGGTTATGGCGAGCATGGTGCCGGCGCTTCTATCCCTCCATTCTCAGCCCTTATCTTCGACGTGGAACTCATCGAAGTGCTCTAATCCAACATTTAGGAAACAAGAAAACAACAAAATAATCATGAAGAAGATTACATTTGTAGCCGCTTTGGCTATCGGCGCCGCAGCCCTTTCTTCTTGCGGCAACTCTACCCCAAAGGCAGACATGAAGAACGACGTGGACTCTTTGAGCTACGCTTTTGGTCTCGAACAGTCTCAGGGCGTGAAAGAATATCTCTCACGCATGGAAGTGGACACAGCCTATATGGCAGAATTTGTCAAGGGTCTGACTGACGGTGCCCTGAGTGTGGACGACAAGAAGAAAAACGCTTACAACGTAGGTGTGGGCATCGGTATGCAGCTTGCCATGATGCAGAAGAACGCCAGCAAGCAGATTTTCGCAGGCGACTCTACACAGACTCTGAACATGAAGAACCTCGTGGCTGGTTTCATCAGTGGCGCCACCGGCAAGAATGCCGCTATGACTGTTGACCAGGCTCGCATGATCGAGCAGGTTAAGGCACAGCAAATCATGCAGCAGAGCATGGAGAAGCAGTATGGCCCCAACAAAGAGAAGAGTGCCAAATTCATGGCCAACATCGCCAAACAGCCCGGCGTGAAGAAGCTCGCCAATGGTGTTTGCTATAAAGTAATCAGCGAAGGCTCTGGCGATATTCCTTCTGACACATCTATGGTGAAGCTCCACTACGAGGGAAAGACTATCGACGGCAAGGTATTCGACAGCTCATTCGCACGCAAAGAGCCTGCTACCATGCGCGCCAACCAGGTGATTCCAGGCTTCACAGAAGCACTGACCCACATGCCTGTAGGCTCTACTTGGGAGGTTTACATCCCTGCAGACCAGGCTTACAAGGAGCGCGACATGGGACAGATCAAGCCATTCTCCGCTCTGATTTTCAAGATTCAGGTGCTCTCTATCGAGAAGTAATTTGTTTGACATAATAAAGATGAACAAGAAATTCATGACATTTGCGCTCGCCTCCTTGGTGGGCGCATCTTCCATGTGGGCAGTACAGCCCGTGAAGAAGACAGCAAAAACCGCCAAGAAGGTGGTGGCTCCTGTAGAAAAAGTAACCCTCAAATCGGCATCCGACTCCCTGAGCTATGCTGCCGGCATGGCGATGACCGATGGTCTGATGCAGTATCTGAAAGGCTCACTCGGTGTGGACAGCACCAACATGAAGGACTTCAAGCGCGGTCTGCAAGAGTCTTTGAACAACGCCAACAAGAAGGAATACCAAGCTTATCTTGCCGGACTGCAAGTGGCATCCATGCTCGAGTCAAGAATGATTCCCGGTGCCAAGAACGATTTCAAGGACGCTAAGGACACCATCAACGTGAATATGCTGCAGAAGGGATTCCTCGCTGCCATCGAAGGCAACCACACTCTCTTCGCACAGAACGACGCAGAGCAATATTTCAAGAACCGCCGCGAGGCTGAACAGCAGGCCAAAATGGAGCGTCTCTATGGCGACAACCGCAGAGCCGGAGAAAAGTTCCTCACCGAAAACAAGACCAAGGAAGGTGTGCAAACACTTCCCGACGGACTGCAGTACAAGGTGCTCGTCAAGGGTGAGGGAGAGACTCCAAAGTCGACAGACAAGGTAACGGTGAGATATGAAGGCAAACTGGTGGACGGTAAAGTGTTCGACAGTTCCTACAAGCGCAACCCCAACACCACCACATTCCCCGTGAATGGTGTCATCAAGGGATGGACTGAGGCTCTCACCATGATGCCTGTAGGTTCCACATGGGAGCTTTACATTCCTTATCAGTTGGCTTATGGCGACCGTGAGACAGGTGGAGACATCAAGCCTTATTCCGCTCTTATCTTCAAGGTAGAGTTGGTTTGCATCGGCGATCCAAAGCCCGAAGCTGAGAAAGCCGCTCCTGCCAACACCGCCAACAAAGACAAGAAAAACGTCAAAGACCAGAAGAAGACCAAGAAAAGCAAGAAGTAAACAATCCCTTGCTTTTCCTGCAAAGACATAGAAGGAAAGGAGTTGTCGTTGACACGGCAATTCCTTTCCTTTTTTCACATTCTTATTAAAAAGTCCTCACAATAGCACTTTTTCTTTCCAAAATGTTGTTTAATTCATTTTTATTATATACTTTTGCTATGTAATATCAAGCTAACAATAATAAAAAATAGAAGATATATGGAAAGAATAGACAATCTTGACAAGAAGATACTTGGCATTCTCTCGCAGAACGCCCGTATTCCTTTCAAAGACGTTGCCGCTGAATGTGGCGTGTCTCGTGCCGCTATCCACCAGCGTGTGCAGCGACTCATCGAAGAAGGTGTCATCACTGGCAGTGGCTTTGACGTCAATCCCAAGAGCCTCGGCTACTCCACCTGCACCTATGTGGGCATTATCCTTGAAAAGGGAAGCATGTATAAAGAGGTGGTAGAGCGCCTGCAGCACATCCCGGAGATTGTGGAATGCCACTTCACAACCGGTCCTTACACCATGCTCGCCAAGCTCTATGCCCGCGACAACGAACAGCTCATGGATCTGCTCAACAACCAGATGCAGACCATTCCCGGTGTGGTTTCCACCGAAACACTCATCTCACTGGAACAGAGCATCAAGCGCGAAGTGCCCGTGAAAATTGAAGAAAACTAATACAACAGTATTATCAAGAGGAGGGTGTATTGAAATTAAGACATTTTGATACACCCTCTTTCCATAAACCATTTCCTTTCTTATATGGAAAACTATAATCTGCAAAAACATCTCGACGAGATATACAGCAGTTATCCTGAAGCCCCACACAAACCGATTATCGGCATCACTACCAACTATACTGACGGCGACGCCACTTTGCGCGACCGTTATTATACACAAGTAGTGAACGCTGGCGGCATTCCAATGCTCATTCCGCCCGTGGCGGACAGTGACGTTATCGTCAACACGCTCGAACATCTTGACGGCTTATTGCTCACCGGAGGCGGCGACTACAACCCGCTTTGGGCTGGCGAAGAGCCCAAACCTACCCTCCACAGCATCAACAAGACACGCGACCTGCCCGAACTTCTCATCACCCGACTGGCCTACAACCGGCAAATACCGATGCTCGGCATCTGCCGGGGCATACAGACCATCGCCATGGCCCTGGACGGAAACGTGGACCAGGACATCGAAAACCCTACCATCAAACATTCACAAGACGCGGACAGAAGCGAGACTACACACACTGTCAACATCGTGGAAAACTCGATACTCCACCGTGTGTATGACGCCGACAAAATCTTCGTCAACTCGTTTCATCACCAGGCCGTGGGCCATGCAGGCAAGCGCCTGACAGTCACTGCTACCGCCAACGATGGCGTGGTGGAAGCTATCGAGAGCAGCGAGCACAAACCCATCATGGGCGTGCAGTGGCATCCGGAATGGCTGGAAGCCGACGGACTGAAGCTTTTCTCCTGGCTCGTAGAGCAAGCATCGCTCTTCATGCAAGCCAAAGCCCTGCACAAGCGCATCCTCACCCTCGACTCCCATTGTGACACCCCCATGTTCTTCCCACAAGGAATACACTTTGAGCAGCGCGACCCACGCATCCTCTACGACCTGCACAAGATGACAGATGGCCGACAGGACGCCGTCACGATGGTGGCCTATCTGCCACAACCGAAGATGGGAGAAAAGTTTTCCGACATCGCACCCTTCAAAGTAAGCGGCCCGATGGCGTATGCCGACCTTATTTTCAACAAGATTGAGGATATCGTGGCGCACGATTCCAACTATGTGAGCATCGCCCGCACGCCCTCCGACCTGTATGAAGACAAGCGCAAGGGCCGCAAGAGCATCATGCTCGGCATCGAGAACGGACTGGCTTTGGAGCACAATGTCCAGAACGTTAAGCATTTTGCCCAGCGCGGCATCGTCTACATCACCCTCTGTCACAATGGCGACAACGACATCTGCGACAGTGCCCGCGGATGCAATACCCACAATGGCGTAAGCTCATTTGGCGAAAAAGTGATCCGTGAGATGAATGACTGCGGCATCATGGTAGACCTGAGCCATGGTGGCGAGAAGAGTTTCTACGATGCGCTGGAAATCAGTCGCACCCCTATCGTCTGCTCCCACAGCAACTGCAAAGCCCTGTGCGACGTTCCGCGCAACCTCACCGACGACCAGTTGCGGGCGCTCGCCCAGCACGGCGGTGTGGCACAGACCACCCTCTACCATGGTTTTCTTCGCAAGGAAGGCGAGGCTTCCATCCTCGATGCCATCGCCCATCTTGAGCACGCCATCCAAATTATGGGCATAGACCACGTGGGATTGGGCAGCGACTTCGACGGAGACGGCGGAGTGAGAGGCATTGCCGATGCATCGGAACTCATCAACTTCACCCTCCAACTGTTGCGCCGCAAATACAGCACAAGAGACATTGCGAAAATATGGGGCGGCAACTGGCTCAGAGTCATGAGCCAAGTGCAAGCCGCCAAAACAATATAAAAACAACCAAAATGAAAAAGTTATCCTACCTGACAACACTATTGATGGCGCTCATTATCATCTGTTCGTGCGCCTCATGCAAGAACTCTAAGAAAGATACAGTGACCGAAGACCACTTGGGACTGAAGCCCGAAGGCCCCAAATTCAACGCAGATTCCGCCTTCGCCTTCTGCAAAAAGCAGTGCAGTTTCGGTCCCCGCGTGATGAACAGCACCGCCCACGACCAGTGCGGTGTGTGGATTGCCGACATGTTCAAGAAATTCGGCTGCAAGGTGACCGAGCAAAAGACCATCGTCAAAGGTTGGGACGGCAAGGCGCTCCATTGCACCAACATCATCGCCAGCTACAAGCCTGAGGCCACCACACGCATCCTGCTCTGCGCTCACTGGGACAGCCGTCCATGGGCAGACAACGACCCAGACTCAGCCAACCACCACAAACCCGTGATGGCAGCCAACGACGGTGCCAGCGGCATTGGCGTAATGCTGGAGATTGCCCGACTGCTGCAGAAAGACAAAAAACTGGACATCGGTGTGGACTTCGTGTGCTTCGATGCTGAAGACTATGGCACTCCTTACTGGACCAAGAGCGATGAAAACTCATGGGCGCTCGGTGCACAATATTGGGCAGAGCACGCCCGCGGCAACTATGAGGCCCGCTATGGCATCCTGCTCGACATGGTGGGGGCACAAGGCGCCACCTTCTACCAGGAGAGCATGTCGAAGAAATATGCACAAGATGTGTTGGATAAAGTGTGGAATGCGGCACAAGCCGCTGGTTTTGGCAGCATGTTCTCCAAGACCGAGGGCGGAGCCATCACCGACGACCATATCCCTGTGAACCAAAAAGCAGGCATTCCGACCATCGACATCATCCCTTATTATCCCGATTGCCAGCAGAGTTCCTTCGGTCCCACCTGGCATACGGTCAGCGATGACATGATCAACCTTGACAAGAACACGCTGCAAGCCGTTGGTCAGACCATCATCCAGACCCTCTATTCGGAATAGTGGACACATAGACATCATCCACCTTATTATATAGACGTGCCGTCAGCCCAAAAGCCGACGGCACGTTTTTCATTTCTATCAAACAAAATGTAGGGAACTAATCATCACGATCAGCTCCCTACCAACACATATTATATAAAACCCTAACACAGTTTTCTTGTCTGATATTTCAATCTAAGAATGTGCCAACAAACCCGTGGGCTGTCGCAACAATCTCTGTCGTTTCGTAATAAATAGGATTTATTTGTTTTGAGTTAGAATAAATTTATGGTGCAAAGATAATATTTTCATACCAATACTCCAACAAATAAGGCACATATTTTTCTTTTAAAAATATACCATATAGATGCCTTTTAGGCGGGTTCGCTTGTCAAAACCAATAGTTTTTATTACATTTGCCGTCAAATCAGGAAGAATGAAGAAAGTATTGTATTTTGTTTTTTTGTGTTCCTTTTTGCTGGTTGCTTGCAGCCAGAAGAAGAAATACAAGATAGGTGTATCCCAGTGCAGCGAGGATATCTGGCGGGAGAAGCTCAACGACGAGATATTGAACAGTGCCTATCTTTACGACAACTTAAAAATAGAGATTGCTTCCGCCAACGAGAGCGACAAGCAACAAGTGGCGCAAATCGACAAGTTTGTGAAGGACGGTGTCGACCTGCTCATCGTGTCGCCCAACAAGCAGAGCACCATCACGCCAGCCATCGTCCGGGCCTACCAAAAGGGTATACCCGTCATCCTGTTCGACCATAAAATTAACTCTGACAAATACACCTCGTATATTGGGGCGGACAATGTGAACATCGGACGGGAGATGGGAAACTTCCTGGCACGCAAGACAGGAGGCAAAGCCCGCATCGTAGAGATCACCGGACTGCCCGGCTCCACCTCGGCAAGCGAACGCCACAAAGGTTTTGTCGAAGCGCTGAAAAACTATCCCGACATGAAGATTGTGCAGCAACGCCGCGGCGACTGGCAACCCAAGTCGGCACGCATCGCCATGGACAGCGTGCTGAGAAGCGGTGTGGACTTCGACTGCGTGTTTGCCCACAACGACCGGATGGCCATTGCAGCACGCAACGTCGTGGAAGAACACGGCATCAACCGGAACATTACTTATATCGGCATCGACGGACTGCCCGTGCCTGGTGGCGGCATGGACAACGTACACGACGGCCGTCTCGCCGCCAGCTACATCTATCCCACCCGTGGCGACCTGGTGGTACAGCTCGCCATGAACATTCTCAACCATGAGCCTTACAAGAAGATGAACAACCTCAAGGGCGCCCTCATCTCGCAAGACAATATTGACATCGTCAACGTGCAGAGCGACGAGCTTAGCCAGCAATACTACAGTCTGTATAAGATGCACGACAAAGCCAACCGCTATCTCGCCCAATACAGCCATCAGCGCATCTACCTGATGATGTCCATCGCCATCGTTGTCCTGCTCATCGTGATGTTTGTGATGCTCTATCGCAACATCATGTTCAAGCGCCGCATGGCGGAACAAGTGTCCAATGCCCGTCTCCAGTTCTTCACCAACGTGAGCCATGAGTTCCGCACCCCGCTCACCCTCATTGCCGATCCTATAGAGAAATTGCTCGACGAAGGCAACATCAGCGACCAACAAAGGTCGCTCCTGCTCCTGTCGCGCAAGAATGTGAACGTGATGCTCCGTCTCGTCAACGAGATTCTTGACCTCCGCAAGGTGCAGAGCGGCAAGATGCGGCTGACGCTTTCACAGTTCAATATCGGCAAGGTGATGACCGACTGGATCAATGGATTCGCCGTGAGCGCCAAGCGCAAAAACATCCGTCTGCAACTGGAAATAGAAGCCCCTGTGACCATCACTGCCGACTATTACAAGTTGGAGCGCATCTGCTACAACCTGCTCAGCAACGCCCTCAAATATACCAAAGAGGGTGGCACCGTGACATTCTCCGCCACCGCCGACGAGCAACAAGTATCCATACAAGTCAAAGACACGGGTATCGGCATGTCGAAAGAACAGGAAAAACACGTGTTTGACAACTTCTATCAAGCCAACAACGGCATGAACGGCACCGGCATCGGACTGGCCATCGTCAAGGCTTTCGTGGAGTTGCACCACGGCACCGTGGGTGTGGAGAGCGCCATGGGCAAGGGTTCCGTCTTCACAGTGACCCTCCCACGCAAGCAGGAAGGCAATATCACCGAACTTGACCCGACCCCCAACAACAACTTCAAGTATTTCCCAACTGAAGCTGAAGAGGAGACAACAACCGAAAAAGAGCCGACCCTGAAAGACCATGTCACCTCGCCCGACGAGACATTGGAACAGAAAACCACCATCCTGGTCGTCGACGACAACAAGGATGTGCGCGACTATGTGGCGTCGCTCCTCTCTGCCCATTATGCCGTCATCAAGGCTGAAGACGGTGAACAAGGTGTGGAAAAAGCGTTGAAAGAGGTGCCAGACCTCGTTATTTGCGATGTGATGATGCCGGGCATCAGTGGCTTGGAAGTGTGTAGGAAGCTGAAAAAGGAGACCGCCACGAGCCATATTCCCATCATTCTGCTCACTGCCCGCAGCATGGACGACCAGCAAGTGGAAGGCTACGACTGTGGTGCCGACGCCTATATCACCAAACCCTTCAACGGCAAGGTGCTCCAAGCCTGTGTGAAAAACCTGCTCGACACCCGCCGACAACTCAAGTCGCTCTACACTTCCGATGAGCCAGCCGAGATTCCAGCCCCCGATGGCGACACCCAATTCATCAACAACTTCCACGCCATCGTGGT
>JBNMIE010000040.1:0-20002 GCA_050873125.1 Prevotella sp. | reverse complement strand
CGGTAACTTTGCAACTGTAATCCTAAAGAACCTACAACCACTAAAACCTATCTGAACAATGAGCAACTCCACTGAAAAAGGCGCCACCTGGCGCTTCGTCATCCAAACGCTTCTCGCCATCCTCACCGCCATCGGCACCACCCTCGGCGTCACCTCGTGCATGGCGGGATGAAATCGGCACAGAAACCGGCATGCCCCGAGCACATCGCAGGCTGAAAGCCCGCCTCTTGGAACACACTGCGCTGCTGGCTAACCACAAACAAACTAACCACAACCTAAACTAAAACAACTAACCCTTAAAACCTCAAACAACTATGACCGGAATCATCAAGTACAAGAAAAAGGCCATCAAGGTGGCAGGCCACCCGGACCAGAAGAAAATCATCGGCGTGACCGTGCCCGACCGCACCGTGAGCTTCGACGACTTCATCACCCACATCGCCAACCACAACTCGCCCTACTCGCGCGGCGTGATCAAGGGCGTGATGACCGACGCCTTCGACTGCCTCAAGGAGCTGGTGCTCGACGGCAAGAACGTGCGCCTGTCCGACCTCGGACTCTTCTCCGTGGGCATCACCGGCAAGAGCGCGGAGACGCTCGCCGACTGGACCGTGCAGCAGAACGTCACCGGCGTGCACCTCGTGGTGAGAAACACCAAGACGTGGGCCAACGCCGAGCTGCGCAAGGGGGTGAGCCTCGTCGAGGCTGGCACCTACACCCCCGGCGAGAGTGCCGACACGGGCAAGTAGCCGCACGCCCGAAAAAGACCGCCCGGAGCCTCCCCCGCTCCGGGCGTTTTCCGTTTTCTTCCACCAGACAACGGTATAACCCCGAGGGCACCGTCATTGACGGACTCGCCGCTGTGTTCCCCAAGAACAATAGCATAGGCTCGCCCCGATGAATCAGAGCGACTTGGGGCAACATCTGCGCAATCTTCGTGTGTCAGAATTTCTTGCCGAAGACGATGCTGACGAAGGTCTTGAAGAGGATGGAGAAGACGAACCACCAGGAGCGGTGCTCCAAATAATAAAGGTCAAGCTCCAAACGCTTGAGCATCTTCTCCATCGTGTCGGTGTAGCCGTTGTAGAGCGTGGCATACGAGGTGACGCCGGGGCGGATCTGATAGAGCCGCTCGTAGCGGGGGTCGCGCTCCATGATCTGGTCGATGTAGAACTTGCGCTCGGGACGGGGACCGATGAACGCCATGTCGCCCTTCAGGACGTTCCACAGCTGCGGCAGCTCGTCGAGATGGTGCTCGCGCAGGAACTTCCCGGTGCGGGTCATGCGGGTCTCGTTCTCGTGCTGGCAGAGCAGCGGGCCTTCCTCCTCAGCCCCGACGGTCATGCTGCGGAACTTGTAGATGTAGAAGGGCTTGCCGCCCCTTCCGATGCGCTCCTGGCGGAAGATGGCGGGGCCACGGTCTTCGCGCTTCACGGCAATGTAGCACAGCAGGAAGAGTGGGGAAAAAAGCACGAGGGCTATCAGCGCCATGACGAAATCGCAACATCTTTTCATGCCGTGGCTTCCTTTCTTCGAATCCGCACATTCACCGCCTCGTGGAAGGCCACATAGAGGGCGATGTCCAGCAGCACGATGGGGGTCAGGGAGAGGAACTGTGACACCAGTCCGTTGAAGAGAATATAGAACAGGGCGAGCGACAGGATGGTCATGAGGGCCTGGTGCTGGGTCATGCCCATGGTGATCAGCTTGTGGTGGATGTGGTTGCGGTCGGCGTCGAACACGGGCTTGTGGTGGCGCAGGCGCACCAGGATGACCCGCACCACGTCGTAGACGGGCACGATCAGCAGCGTGTAGGCCATCAGGAAGCCCCCGGGGCGGTAGGTGCTCATCAGGGGCGTGATCATGGAATATTTCACGAAGAGGAAGGCGAGGATGAAGCCGAGCGTCAGACTGCCCGAGTCGCCCATGAAGAGCTTCTTGGTCTTGCTGAACACGTTGTAGTAGCTGTAGGCGACGAGCACCCCGATCAGTCCGCCGATCATCATGCAGTAGATCCACACGTTGAGGCGGATGAACAGGCTGCAGTAGCCCGCCAGGGCGATGATGCTCAGTCCGGAGGCCAGGCCGTCGATGCCGTCGATGAGGTTCATGGCGTTGTCGATGAAGACCACCACGAACACGGTCAGCGGCATGCCCACCAGGGCGGGTATCTCGTGGATGCCGCAGAAGCCGTAGAAATTGTTGATATAGAGTCCCGACAGGGGGAGGAAGCAGGCGGCGAATATCTGGATGAGGAACTTGGGCATGGCGGGCAGCCCCACCACGTCGTCGACGATGCCCACGGCGTAGACCAGCAGCGTGCCCACCAGCAGGTAGACGCTCGAGGCGCTCACCTTCACGCCGCTTCCGTCCATGGCGCAGAGGGCGAGCATGGACAGCACGAAGGATATCACCATGCTCGGCATGAAGCTGATGCCGCCCAGCCGGGGCACTGCCGTTTTGTGTCTTTTTCTGGTATCGGGCAGGTCGTAGAGTTGCTTATCCCGGCAGAATTTCAGGATGGCAGGTATGAAGATGAATCCGCACAGGCTGCTCACGAGAAACGCTCCAAGGATAAAGAATATATGTGTGTACATTATTTGTGTCATTCAGTTTTATATTAATAAACGACAATAAATGTATATTATTGCATCGGACGGGAAGATTTTTAAAAAGCCATGAAAAAAGCCCGGCAGGATTGCTGCCGGGCTTGCTTGGTGTATCGCGTGTGTTTAGGCGAACGGGTTCTCTGTAGGATAAGGGAGGCTCTTGGGCTGGTTGTAGGCGATGTCCTGGATGCCCAGATACTTGAACACCTCGAAGAGGGTCTTGCCCACATGGGAGAAGGCCACGGCTCCGTGGTGTGGATAGCCTTTCTGGATCAGCACGTGACGGTAGAAGCGGCCCATCTCACGGATGGCGAAGATGCCGATGCCGCCGAACGAGCGTGTGGGCACGTCGAGCACCTCGCCCTCGGCGATGTAGGAGCGCAGGTTGCCCTCGGCGTCGCACTGCAGACGGTAGAAGGTGATGTCGCTGGCCGCGATGTCGCCCTCGAGTGTGCCGCGGGTGAAGTCGGGCTTGCCGCCGTTCTCGAGCAGACGGTTCTGGATGAGCTGGAACTTGATGGCGCGGTTGGCGCACATCTTGCACTGTGGAGTGTTGCCGCAGTGGAAGCCCATGAAGGTGTCGGTCAGTTTGTAGTCATACTTGCCGACGATGTCCTCGTCGTAGATATATTTTGGAACAGAGTTGTTGATGTCGAGCAGTGTCACGGTGTCGTCGCTTGCGCACATGCCGATGTATTCGGACAGGGCGCCGTAGATGTCGACCTCGCAGGCCACAGGGATGCCGCGGCTTGCCAGACGGCTGTTGACATAGCATGGCTCGAAGCCGAACTGGCTCGGGAAGGCTGGCCAGCACTTGTCGGCGAAGGCCACATACTGGCGTGAGCCCTTGTGGTTTTCAGCCCAGTCGAGCAGGGTCAGCTCGAACTGTGCCATGCGGCGGCTCAGGTCGGGATAGTATCTGCCCTCGCCCATCTCTTCCGCCATCTCCTTGCAGACGCCGTCGATGCGCGGGTCGTTCTCGTGCTCTCTGTAGGAAACGAGCAGGTCAAGCTCCGAGTTCTCCTCGATCTCCACGCCCAGCTCGTAGAGTCCCTTGATGGGGGCGTTGCAGGCGAAGAAGTCCTGTGGACGCGGACCGAAGGTGATGATCTTGAGTCCCTTGAGACCGAGGATCACGCGGGCCACGGGCACGAAGTCTGCCATCATCTTGGCCACTTCCTCTGCTGTGCCCACTGGATACTCGGGGATGTAGCCCTTCAGGTGGCGCATGCCGAGGTTGTAGGAGCAGTTGAGCATGCCGCAGTAGGCGTCGCCACGGCCGTTGATCATGTCGCCGTCGCCCTCAGCGGCAGCCACGAACATGCAGGGGCCGTCGAAGTTCTTGGCAATCAGTGTCTCGGGAGTCTCGGGACCGAAGTTGCCGAGGAACACCACGAGGGCGTTGCAGCCGGCCTCCTTGACTTCTCCGAGGGCCTTGAGCATATCTTGTTCGTTCTCTACAGTGGTCTGGCAGTTGTAGAGATCGCCTTTGTATTCTTTTACGATGTTTTCACGGCGCTGTGTGGACAGTGCGATAGGGAAACAGTCACGGCTAACGGCAATGATGCCAAGCTTGACTTGAGGAATGTTGTTGCTTGTCATAATATTTCTGTTTGTTGTTTATAAGATTTCTTGTTTTATTGGTGTACAAATGTACAACAATATTCGTGAATAGCCGTGACCGTTTAAGATAATTTATACAATAATTTTGTGCTGCCACGGAAAAAGACTACCTTTGCACCGCTAAAATCCGTGGACGAATGGTCGTCTGCCCTAACCAATAAAAAGATTCTCGCGAAATGAACGCAAAATTGAAAGGTACCATCTGCGGCGTCGTGGCCGCTATCAGTTACGGAACGAACCCCCTGGGGGCGCTCTCGCTCTATGCCGACGGCAAGAACGCCGAGTCTGTGCTGTTCTACCGCTACGCCCTGGCGACCCTGATGCTGGGCTTGCTGATGCTGGTGGAGCGCAAGCCGTTCGGCGTGACCCGGAAGGAGATGGGCATCATCTCGGTGCTCGGCGTGCTGTTCGCCTCGTCGTCGCAGTGCCTCTATTTCAGTTTCAACCACATGGACGCCGGCATCGCCTCCACCATCCTCTTTGTCTATCCGGTGATGGTGGCGGTCATCATGGCGGTGATGTTCAAGGAGAAGGTGACGCTGGTCACGTGCCTGTCCATCCTGCTCGCCCTGGGCGGCATCACCTTATTATATAATGGGGGCGACGGGGCGACGCTGAGCACGGTGGGCGTGGTCCTGGTGCTCATCTCGTCGCTGACCTATGCCGTGTATATCGTGATCGTGAACAAGTCGTCGCTGAGGATGTCCTCGGTCAAGCTGTCGTTCTATGTGCTGATGGTGGGCACGGTCTACATCGTGCTCGTGTCGTTCGCCGGCGACGACTACCGCATCCAGGCGCTCACCACCCCGGGCCAGTGGATGTACGCCCTGCTGCTCGCCCTGCTGCCCACAGTCGTGTCGCTGGTGCTGATGGTGATAGCCGTGCACAACATCGGGTCGACCCCGACCGCCATCATGGGAGCCCTCGAGCCGCTCACCGCCGTGGTCATCGGCGTGACCGTGTTCGGCGAGGCGCTGACCGTGCGGCTCGCCATCGGCATCGTCCTCATCCTGGCGGCGGTGATGCTCATCATCATCGGCAAGTCGTTCTCCAAGGCCCGGTTCACCCGGGTGGTCAACTATCTGGGACGCGTTTTGCAGAAAACATGGCGGTGGAAATAGCAAATAAGCATAAAATCGGCATGTTTCCTGTCAAATGTTTGGCAGTTCACGAAGAAAGGCTTACTTTTGTAGTCTCATAGAAATCAATAATTAAGAAATAGCTCAGATGAACAAGACGATTATTACAGTAGTGGGCAAGGATACCGTGGGTATCATTGCCAAGGTTTGTACCTATTTGGCAGAGAACGACGTGAACATCCTTGACATCTCCCAGACCATCGTGCAGGAGTATTTCAACATGATGATGATTGTCGACATGTCGCGCATGAAGATGCCTCTCGAACAGGCAGCCGAGAAGCTTGCCGACCTCGGACTCCAAATGGGCGTTCAGGTGAAGTGCCAGGGTGAGGAAATTTTCGACATGATGCACCGCATCTAAACATAAACACCAGCAACACTATGATCAATATATCAGAGGTCATCGAGACCAACAAGATGATTGAGCAGGAGAATCTCGACGTGCGCACCATCACCATGGGCATCAACCTGCTGGACTGCGCCGACGGAAATCTCGACAAGCTCTGTCAGAACATCTATTATAAAATCACCAGCCTGGCCAAAGACCTGGTCAAGACCGGCGAGGACATATCCAAGGAATTCGGCGTGCCCATCGTCAACAAGCGCATCGCCATCACCCCTATCGCCCTCGTGGGCGGAACGGCCTGCCAGACACCCGACGACTACGTGAAAATAGCCAAGACGCTGGACCGCGTGGCCAAGGAGCTGGGCGTCAACTTCCTCGGCGGCTACTCCGCCATCGTCTCCAAGGGCATGAGCCGCAGCGACGAGCTGCTCATCCGCTCCATTCCGAAAGCCCTGGCAGAGACGGAGTTCATCTGCAGCTCCGTGAACGTGGGCTCCACCAAGACCGGCATCAACATGGACGCCGTCAGACTGATGGGCGAAATCGTGAAGGAAACCGCCGAGGCCACCAAGGACAAGGGCTCGCTGGGCTGCGCCAAACTGGTGGTGCTCTGCAACGCCCCCGACGACAACCCGTTCATGGCGGGCGCCTTCCACGGCGTGTCTGAGCCCGACGCCGTCATCAGCGTCGGCGTGAGCGGTCCGGGTGTGGTGAAATACGCGCTCGAGAGCGTGCGCGGCGAGAGCTTTGAGGTGCTCTGCGAGACCATCAAGCGCACGGCGTTCAAGATCACCCGCGTGGGACAGCTCGTGGCCAAGGAGGCCTCACGCCGGCTGGGCATCCCCTTCGGCATCATCGACCTCTCGCTGGCTCCCACACCCGCCATCGGCGACAGTGTGGCGGACATCCTCAAGGAAATCGGACTGGAACATCCCGGCGCCCCCGGCACCACGGCAGCCCTGGCGCTCCTCAACGACCAGGTGAAGAAGGGCGGCATCATGGCCTCGTCCTATGTGGGCGGACTGAGCGGCGCCTTCATCCCCGTGAGCGAGGACCAAGGCATGATCGACGCTGTGGAGGCAGGCGCCCTGACCATCGAGAAACTGGAGGCCATGACCTGTGTCTGCTCCGTGGGCCTCGACATGATAGCCATCCCCGGCGACACTCCTGCCACGACCATCGCCGGCATCATCGCCGACGAGTCCGCCATCGGCATGGTCAACCAGAAGACCACCGCCGTGCGCGTGATTCCAGTGGCAGGAATGAAGGTGGGCGACAATGTGGACTTCGGCGGACTGCTCGGCCATGCGCCCATCATGCCCGTCAACCAGTTCAGCTGCGACGCCTTCGTCAACCGCGTGGGCCGCATCCCCGCTCCTATCCACAGTTTCAAGAACTAACGATATTTCCAAAAACTCTATAAATATTGTCCGCAAGCAGGGGCGCAAACAGAAGTCTCCCGCTTGCGGTTTTTTCTTCATGCCGACACGACTATGACATCCTCCACAAGATTCTCCGACACGATACTGAAATGGTTTGCCGAAAACGGCAGGGAGCTGCCCTGGCGGGAGACCCGTGACCCGTATGCCATCTGGCTGAGCGAGATCATCCTGCAGCAGACGCGCATCAGCCAGGGACGGGAATATTGGGAGCGGTTCATGCGGCAGTATCCCACCGTCAAGGACTTGGCCGAAGCCAGCGAAGACGAGGTGCTGAAGTTGTGGCAAGGACTGGGCTACTACAGCCGGGCGCGCAACCTGCACACCGCCGCGCGGCAAATCGTGGCACTCGGCAGGTTTCCCGACACGCTCGAGGAAATCAAGAAGCTGAAGGGCGTGGGCGACTACACAGCCGCCGCCATCGGCTCCATCGCCTTCGGACTGCCCGCCGCCGTGCTCGACGGCAACGTCTACAGAGTGTTGTCGCGCTATTTCGGCATCGGCACGCCCATCAACACGACGCAGGGCAAAAAGGAGTTTTCCGCCCTCGCCCAGTCGCTGCTGCCCGCCAGGCAAGCCTCAGCCTACAACCAGGGGATGATGGACTTCGGTGCCCTCCAGTGCACCCCCGCCTCGCCCCGTTGCCTGCTCTGCCCCTTGGCGGACAGTTGTGAGGCGCTGCGCCTGGGCAAGGTGGACTCGCTGCCCGTCAAGGAGAAGACCGTGAAGGTGGCCACGCGCCACCTCACCTATGTCTACCTCCGCTACCAAGGCAAGGTGGCAATCCGCCGCCGCGGCAAGGGCGACATCTGGCAAGGTCTTTGGGAGCCGTTCAACGCCTCCGTCCACGAGGACACGTCGTGCGCCTCGGTGGCAGAGATCATGCAATTGCTGCAGCTCCCCCCTGCCGAAGTCACCGTCAGGGAGGTGGCGAAGGGCGTGAAGCACGTGCTCACCCACCGCATCCTCCTCGCCGACTTCTACCTGATAGAGTCCCAAACAGCCCCTCTGTTGCCTCCCGACTATCAATGGATAGAGGAGAAAGACCGCGAGCGCTATGGCGTCCCCCGGCTCATCGAACTGCTGTTTGAGCGTGTGCAGGCGCTGTCCTAATCCTTCAAGCATGCAAGCGGTATGACCTTCACTCCATCCGGACGTGTATAAAACTAACTTTTGCGGCATTTCACCACTAACTTTTGTGGCATTTCACCACTAACTTTTGCGGTGTTTTGCCACTAACTTTTGTGGTGTTTCACCACTAACTTTTGCGGTGTCCCTTTTTATAGTTTTGCTATAAAATCGGTAAATATTTTGCAGTAAACAAAATTTGATTTCGTTTCCCGTCAACTTGTCATTTTGCCACTTTTCCTTCCATTCATTTGATTATCAACACCTTAAAGGTTGCAAATGATGCGTGACGGATTCTTTATCTGCCACCACTTGAATTTTGCCAGAATTTGGATGACGGGAGGCTTGATGATTCCGACATAAGACCGACCCTTGTCCATGACAAAGCTGATGAGTTCAGAATCGTAAAGGCATTCTGAACTATTTGTTCAAGGCGGTGGAACTCTCTTTTCATAGCTTCCTAACAAATTGCATCCAAGAGTCCGGTGGCAAGCGGGTGGCAGATGGTGACAAATAGCGGCGACCGTCTGCCACCCGCATTTCTTTGGTTTTCAGCGATATAGAACAAAAGGTTGCAGAATGGCAAATCAGCGAGGGAAAACTAAACCTTGAACTCGAATAGTTTGTAGAAATACTTCAAGCCAATAAAGGCGAGGTTCGTATACAAACCATATTTTCGGCAAGCCCGGACGTCTTCCTTGTTGATGAGCAGACGATGCTTCAAGTTCTTCGTGCTCATACCACCTGTCCGCATGGTGACAAAATCCTTCTTGATATATTTGGACTTGATTTTGTATTTATGGAACAACCGCACCATCATGTCGAAGTCGGATGCAATCATATAGTCCAGGGAATACTGTCCGCACTTGTCATAGACAGACTTTCGGACGTAGAACGAAGGATGGGCTGGCATAAAACCGAAACGCAGCCAAAACGGACTGAACAAGGATGAAGAATAATAGCGTACGGTCTTGTCCGGATTGTCGGCATTGATAAAATGGATGTCTCCATAAACAGCATCGATAGTCTTATCGGCAAATTCCTTGGCATAGGTTGCCAAGACATCGTCACTGGTATAATAGTCATCCGAATTCAGTATTCCGACAACATCACCCGAACAAAGACGAATGCCCTTGTTCATCGCATCATAAATGCCATGGTCACGTTCTGAGACATAGTTCATCCTCCCCTCAAACTTATCCTGATAAGCCTTGATAATGTCGAGAGTTCCATCCTTAGACCCTCCGTCAATCACCCAATAATCAATATCAGTATAGGTCTGTCTCAGCACAGACTCAAATGTGTCTGCCACTGTGGACGCACTGTTGTATGTGGTTGTAATTATTGATATTTTCATTTTAAACGTACTCTTTTTTCCTCAGTTTTATGATGGTTGCTGCGACTCTTGATGCCCAGAACAGGAAATTATATTTAAATGGATTCTTAAAATATTGAAGAAGATAACTCTTCGTCAGCCTAATGGCGACAAGCACTCTCGTCGAATATTTGTATTTTCTGCGTGAAGCGGAACCCTGTCTTGCCCTCACATAATAGACTGTTTCCTCAGCAGCCAACGCTATGTGCTTGATTCTATCCGATATGCAAAACATGAAAAAGGAATCTTCGCCCAATTTATGTGTCGTGTCAAACCGTCTGTCTCCTATAACTTTACGTGGTATCAGTTTTCCGCAAGCAGATGAAAGGAAACTTCTTGCATTGAACAGATTCAATGATGAATAGGCGGAACAGCGTTGGTATGCGTTAGACAAGAAGTAAGGCAAAGTCTTTCCACTTCCATCGTCCATCAAGAGAAAATTGGAATTGGAGATTGTATCTGTTGAAGCCAGGGCTAAAAGATTGGACAAATAGTTGTCACTTATCCAATCATCATCATCAAGGAACAACAAATACTCACCTTTTGCAGAATCTATACCCACATTTCTTGCATTGGATACTCCTGGTGTATCAGTATGAATGACATGAGCATTTACAATGTTCTCTTCTTGAATATACTTTTCCAAGCCAGACCGGTAAGGCGCATCACATCCATTCAACACGACTACTATCTCAAAATCATCGGCCGAAAGGGTTTGCCGCTTCAAGGAAGACAAGCATTCTTTGATATACTCTCCCGGTTTGTATGATGGTATAATAACTGATATTTTCATCTTTCAAATATTTCTTTATAATTAGGAGCCAAGTTTTCCGCGGACACTACGCACCTATATTCAGAAGTTTTATCAGTTAACCACATGATCTTCTGCAGCAGTTCCTCATTGCTACTGAATATCGGGTCATAATTATAGAAATCCCGGCAATAGGCTAAGGCAGGATGCTCCCGCACAAGAATATTCTTGTGATTTGCGACACACTCAAAACTAACTCCACTGACCTGATTCTGGAAAGAGGAAGGATAAGCCAACAATATCACATCCGCCTTCATGAAGACAGCATGATAAACTTCTGTTGGCAGGAAACCCGAAATAAAGCGAATATTGTCAGACAGACTCCATTTCTCGTCTTTCTTACCATGAATCAACAAAAGGATGCCTTCCTTTTGAAGATACTCGCACAACTTTGCATCTGTGACAAGACTCTCCACAAAGGATGTGTCAGCCTTTGACGAAGGATGGAAGATGGCTTTTCGGAAGCCCTTCATTTCTGCAGGCAAGTTTTCCTCACAACATGGCTCAAAAGGAGGCACACAACCATGCGACACAATCTTGACGTTCTTGATGCCATATTTCAAGAATGGAGCCTTCATATATTCATCAAAGACAAGAAAAGTGTTGTGCCGTGACAAACGTCTCAAGAAGAAGCGTTTCACCTTGGAATAAACCGAAGCCGTGTTATGACACATAATATACATATTGCGGCACAAGGGCAACAAGCCTAATGTCGGCTCATCACAACTCGACACCACCACATGGGCATATTTTGAGAACCTCAACACCTTGATTTTTATCCACAACAGAATGATGATGTATACCATGCGGTTGAGAATCGGACTGTTGTCGCGTTGCCTCAAGCAATTGGGCAATTTCAAGACATAGTCTTCCACCGGATAGCCCAAACTGGCAGCTATCTCTGAATGTAGGACAATGTCCACATCATAGCCGGCAGCCTTGATGGCATCGATGTGAATCCGATTGAAATTCACATGTCCCTTCTGATAGGTATAATCTACAAACAATACTTTCTGCTTCATCATTTCACATCATTATAGTGTTGCCTAAAATGTATTAACCGCTCACTGAACGAGTGGTTCTCAAACAAAATATTGTAATAGTCAGACATCGCCGTATTGTTGCTGCTATAGAGTTTCAACAAACTATAGCACCCTATGAACAAAGCGAAAAGCAATTTGTTGTTTCTGTATTGGAAACACTTGATAAAGTCTATCCACAATATCCAATATGCAAAGACAAACAAGAAGGAACATCTGACACTAATCGTCCTGAACTCGCTCAAGAACAAGAACAAAAACAAGTATATCACCAGACTATTGATGAAGATGTTGTTTTCCTTACGGATAGAACGCAATTTGTCCATATAACCAAACAGCAACACACCCGTCAACAATCGTTCTATATATCCTATACTCAAGACTGAGCCTGTATTTGCGTCGAAATTCAGATAGGATTCAATCCATTGCTTTGTCGACGGCATCAGTATATCCACGACCAATAAGATGATGGATTTCAAAACAGGAATATGGAACAAATACACTACATTCGCAACCACGAATATAGCCAAAAGCACATACTTGTTTATTTGCCTATTCAAGATGAAATACATAGGGAAATAGGCCAATGCCGAAGAATGGAAAGTATACGCCAAAGCGCATACGAGGAAGTATTTGACCGGTTTCTTTTCCACAATATAAGGTATGGCATTGGCAAAGAGTAGAATGGCGATTGAGTTTCTCAACAGATTTATAGTAATCTCACAGCCACTCATCGTTATAAACAGTACTAAAGCCAACGGAATATTATCTACGTAGCGTCTCAAGAAATTGATGAGAAGTACCGTGTTTACGATGACACAGATGAACTGGAAAAAGAAATAATCGGGAACAATAGACTTGCATATTGCCGCAAATATGATAAATCCTGGTTCCCATTCCCATTTGCTATAAGGAATCGTGAATAAGGTCTGCAAATCCGGCAGGGCCTTGAATTCCGGATAATAACCGACCCAGTCATAAGCCACGAACCCACGGAGCCCGAAGAAAAAGACGAAAATGAATATTGCCAAGAGATTGGAATACAGCACTCTCTTGGAAGAATCGGCATTGTATTTTTGATATATAGCCAATCCACCCCACATCATCGTAACCAGCAAATATGGGTATGCAAATTCCATTAACTATTTTTCCTTGACTTTAAGATGAATGATTTCACTAACAAGACCCAAGCAGCATCGAAAATGACACCAATAATCAAGAACAGAACCACAATCATACTTCTTGGCGTGCCTGATGGCAACAAGGGTACAGAAGCGCTTTGGATCATGGTGAAGGCAGGGGTATTCTCCTGCACTTTCTCTTCAGCTTTTTGCACTTGTTGGGCTGTTTGGGAATAACTATTAAACTTCAGCTGCATGTCGTTTTCCAAATCCTCAATCTTCGACTGATAGGATTTCAACAACACATCCGTATTGGCATCGGAGAAAGAAGAATACTTCTGACGGGCCTTCTCATACACCGCCTTAGCCTCCTTGTTTATTCTCTTTGCATAATACAAATCATTGCGGGCTTTCTGTGTTCTATATAAAGTAATGTATTCTTGCAACCGTCTTTGCAATGTATCCGCCAAACAGGCAGCGACTCTCGGGTCTGTATCTGTCACGGCTATCGTTATCAGATTAGTACCCTTGTTGAGTTGGCATTCTATATTTTTCTTAATGGCGCCACATATTCCATCTTGCTCTTTTGTCAAGCAAAATGGATTTACCTTGGTATTGTTCTGAGGTTTGGCTTTGGAGGCAAACAAATTACCTATCCAAATCATAGGATAAGACCAAAAAGGTATCTTCGTGTCTTCCTTCAAATGATTATAGTATGTTTTCCGAACACCGTTAACATCAACAGGAACATCAAAAAGCTTCACCACAAAATCAGAAGAGGCAAAGACCTCAGGATAGATTTCCGGGTAGATAGCATCCACAGTCTTGCTGCCACCACCTAAATCCATACCAATTGCTCCCGCAATATCGCTGAGATTTTGTGACATACCCATGCTTGTAGCTTCCGGGGCAAGAACTACCTGAGACACATATCGTTTCTGTTGACCCAAGGCAACAATGATGCCAATGATTAAAAACACGACCAAGAACACAGCCAAGTCTTTTTTGTTTGACCATATTTTCAGCCATATTGCCAACAAGTCTATTTCTCTTGATTTCTTTCCTTGTTCCATATATATTTTTTCTTTTATCTTAATAACGTACAAAATTAGTGTTTTATTATAAACAAACCAAAAATCAGCAGTCTTTTCATCCCGCCAACCGCCAACGATGAAATAAAGAACGGACAAACAACCTGCTTTTCAAGAAAAAACAATAACTTTGCAAACAAAAAAGAAATGGACGTATCAATTATCATCGTAAACTACAATACAATTAATCTTGTGATTGATTGCATAAAGTCAATAAAGGAATTCACTACGGGAATTTCTTATGAGATCATTATTGTAGACAACCATTCCAATGACAATATTGAAACGTCCATCCAAGAGGCTTTTGGTCCAGATCCTTCCATTCAATGCTACACGTTGCAAGAAAACATCGGATTTGGAAAAGCCAACAATTTTGGATTTGCTCATTCCAAAGGACGTCATCTGTTCTGCTTGAATCCAGACACACTCTTGCTGAACAACGCTATAAAAATCTTAAGCGACTATCTGGACAACAATAAGTATGTGGGCATTTGTGGCGGAAACTTGTACGACATGGAGAAGAAACCTTGCCACAGTTTCATGCGGATGATGCCTTCTGTATGTTGGGAATTAAGCGTCCTTACCTTCCATAAAATTGAAAAAGCGTATTTTCACGGCAATGAGAAATTCAATCATACAAATGTTCCCATTGAAGTAGCGTATATTACAGGAGCTGACCTTATGATCAGACGTGATATTGCCATTCATGTTGGCGGATACACCAAAGACTATTTCATGTTTTTTGAAGAAACTGACTTATGTCTAAAAGTCAAGAAATGCGGACTCAAAATCGTAAATGTTCCTCAAGCAAAGATCCAACATCTTGAAGGGCAAAGCTACGCAAAGAACGGGAAAATCAATATAAACAAAAAGTCCATCAAGTTTTGGGAAGAAGGAAGACTCTTGTTTTACAAGCTTAATGTAAAACCAAGCCAAGCCCGTCTTGCCAATTTCATCTATAAGATAGCGCTCTATTTGAATATGTTCACCTTCAGACTCTTAAACCGTCCTATCTGGGAGAACTACAAATACAGAATAGAAACTGTCAGAGAAATATCTAAAGAACACCACCATTCGTAAAATATTCACTATGAGCAATATAAAAAAGAATTTCTTGTATAGCAGTATTCAAACTACTGCGAACTACATATTTCCTCTACTCACATACCCTTATGTTTCACGAATCCTTGGTGTAACAAACATCGGCATTTGTAATTTCATCGACAGTGTCATCAACTACTATATTCTTTTTTCCTTGATGGGCATTACAATTCTTGGAATTAGAAGTATAGCAACAGCCAAAGACAATGAACAAGAATTGTCAGAAAAATTCTCTTTCATTTTCTGGCTAAACACCATTTCCACCGCCATCATATTATTATTGCTTTTAGCTTCCATCTTTTTCATCCCCAAACTATATGCCTATAAAAGTCTGATGCTTATGGGAGGCATTAAAGTGTTATTCAACTACCTATCCATTGATTGGTTTTACAAGGGACTTGAAGATTTCAAATACATTATGACAAGAGGTCTGATTGTCAGATTTCTGTATGTCATAAGCATTTTCATCTTCATAAAGAATGCCGGAGACTATCAAGTCTACTATTTTCTGTCCGTCATGATGATTGTCATTCTCGGCATCATCAACTTCGGTCACAGCTTTAAAATCACGAAACTACGCTTGACTTTCTCCCTGTCAAAGAACAAGGCTATTGTCAAGTCCTTTTTCATATTGGGCTTTTATTCTATTCTCACATCCATGTATACGACATTCAACGTCACATACTTAGGATTTGTCTGTGGAGAAACGGAAGTTGGATACTATACTACAGCGACAAAACTACACACCATATTATTGGGCATTTTCACCGCCTTCACAGGTGTCATGCTGCCCCGTATGAGTTCACTTGTACATAATGGAGAGATAGACAGTTTCAATCGGCTGTTGGATAAATCATTCCATATTTTGTTGTTCTTCTCCATTCCCCTCATTGCGTTTGCCGAGATTTTCACACCAGATATCATCTCTTTAATTTCGGGAAAAGGTTACGAATTGGCCATCACACCTATGAGGATTATCCTGCCTCTCATTTTCATCATTGGCTACGAACAAATCATTGTCATACAGGTATTAATGCCTATTAAAAAAGATAGAGCCATTTTCATTGGGTCTTGCATCGGTGCTGCGACCGGATTATTATTCAACTTGCTCTTAGTAAAGAAATTAGGAAGCACTGGGTCGGCTTTCGTTTGGCTTTTCTCCGAGATTGCCGTCATGATCATATCTCAATATTTTGCAACAAAATACATCAAAATCCGTTTTCCTTTCGTTGATACCTTCAAACATATACTGTGCGCTCTCCCGGCCATTGCTATCTTGTATGCAGTGGCAAAAATACCCTGCCATTACATCTTGTCCTTAGGCTTGGGATTTATTGTTACCCTACTATACTTCGGATTTGTCTATACTTATATTATAAAAGACCGTCTTATTTTTGAAATAAGAACTTCATTGAGAAACAAAATACTCCACAAAATAAAATGAGCCATCAGAAAATCCTTCTTGCCGGAAAGTCTGCATAAAATCTAATGACAACACTATAAACTACAAATAATCCCTCAATGAGGGAGGAATTCTGCGAAAAACGTCCCTCATTGAGGGATTTCTGATGCTCTATGGGAATGATTGGGACTCATCAAGCCTTAATCTTGTAGGCTTCCACCCCTCTCGTCTCACTCGAGAAGTTGACGCCAATCTTGTAGAGCTTCCGCTTGTCCATCTGGAACGGGGCGGCATAGCCGCTCTCCTCGATTTGCACCAGCGCCTCGTCGGCACTCTTGTCGAGTTTGCACTCGAGGATATAGATGTAGTCGGCAGTTTGGATGATGGCGTCTATACGGCCGTCGCTCACAGGACGCTCCACCTCTATATAAAATCCCATGATCTTGAAGATGAGATACATCACGTTCTGGAAATAGAGTTCCGCCTTGCCCACCACCTTGTAGTCGGTGTCGGCGAGCATCGTGGAGAGGCGCTGCATGAAGCGTTCGGGGTTTCCGCCTTCCACGTCATGTACAAACTCCTCGATGAAATAGGGGGAGTTGGTGCCTGCTGTGGAATAGTAAGGCAGGAGAAAATTGAGAAATCCCTCCTCCACTTCCCTGTTGGGGAAGCCGAGCATGTATTTCTTGAAGCGCTGGTCGTAGCCCTTGATGGTCAGATAACCGCTTTGGTAGATGACGGGAATGGGATTGGTGGACAGGGAATCGACACTGTTGATGACGTCTGACGAAATTTTCTCTTTCGTCAGATGGTCCAGCTCGTAGTGATGGAGCTTCATCAGTTCCACGAGAAATGTCGGTGTGCCGGTCTCAAACCAATAGGCGTCAAACTTCAGTTTGGCAAAGGTGTTGAGAACACTGAAGGGGTTGTATATGCCGATGCTGTTTTCCACAAAATGATAGCCGTCGTAGTAGGTGCGCAGTTCGTCCAAGGTCTCTGCCTCCGTCTTCCCGATGGCGTCACCCAACTCTCGGATGCTCTCCTTGAAGTTGGTTTTCAGTTCTTCTTCCGTTATGCCGCAAATGCCCACATAGCGGTTGTCCATGGAGATGTCCATGAGGTTGTTCAAGTCGCTGAATACGCTGACCTTGCCAAACTTTGTCACACCTGTGAGGAAGGCGAAATGGATGTACCGGTCTTGTGTCTTGAGCACTGAATAGAACGCTTTCAGTTCGTTGCGGTAGTCTTCCTGCAGATCCTTGTCATGGAAGGTCTGCAGGATGGGCTTGTCGTATTCGTCAACGAGGATGACGACCTTGTGGCCTTCCTTTCGGGCCGCCCTCTCGACCACGCCCTTGAAGCGGAGCGCAAGAGTGGTTTCCGATTCAGATTTTCCATACAGGCTTTCCCAATGGTCAAGATAGTCATTGAGTATCGCATAGAGACTGCCTCTCTCACGGAAATTGGCGGTATTGAGGTCGATGTGCAAGATGGGGTAGCGTGTCCACTCCTTTTCCAAATCGTAGACGGCGAGCCCCTCGAACAGTTCTTTCTTTCCGCTGAAATAGGCTTCAAGCGTAGAGATGAGAAGGCTCTTTCCGAAGCGCCGGGGACGACTCAGGAAATAATAGTTTCCAGTATCTACAAGTTTGTACAGATACTTTGTCTTATCTATATAGGCATAGCCGCCTTGTCGTATTTTCTCAAAATCTTGTATGCCGATAGGATATTTCATAAGCCTGCTTTTTACTTGATGATATTCGCCAAGGTGGCGATCATGGTGGCGATGGAGGCGACGGAGGTGCCGATGGTCATCTTCTCGGCGGTGGACATCTTGTTGATTGACTTCTCGGGAATCACGATCTCACAACCAGGCTCGGGCTTGGCGTTGTGGCGCACTTTCGACACCATGCCGTTCATGTAGACGATGTAGGCGTTGCCCTTCTTGGCCTTGCTGCTGAAGCCGCCCGCCTGGTCGACATAATAGCTGACACTCTTGCCCTTCTTGTAGGCGATGGTGTTGGGATACATCACGCTGCCGTTCACCTTCACAGTGCTGGTGTATTGGGGCACGACGATGCGGTCGCCCTCACGGAGCACCAAGTCCTCGTCGCAGCCGGGCTTGGCGAGCGCCTTGTCCAGCTCAATGCCCACGGGATAGTAGTCGGGCACCACAAACTTCTTCATGCGCTCGCTGTTGTTGATGTCCACCTTCACGCCACCTGCCTGCGCGTCTTCCAGCATCTGGCGTTCATATTCCTCTTTCGCCTTGTCCATCACGGCCTGCATGCGCACACGCTCAGCCTCGTTGACACGGCGCTCCAGACGGGCACCCTTGATATAGGCGCGCTCCTTGGCGCCGCCGGCTGCCTTGATGATGTCGCTCAGGCGCTGGTTGCGCGAGGTGAGCGTATAGGTGCCGGAGAACATCACCTCGCCCTCCACACTCACGTTGCGCTGCTCGCTGTAGCCTGGGCTACGGCGCACGTAGACCTCGTCGAAAGGCTGAAGGGTGAAGCCGGGCTTGCCGTCAATCACGAAGCCGTCTTTCAGTGCGAAGGTATAGGCCTTGGCAATCAGGGAATCGGTGCCCAGGGCCTTGGGGTTGGACACGCGGCGCGCCACGTCGACCTTGACGGTGGAAGCCGTGTTTTTCAGTCCGCCTGCCTGGAGGATGAAGTCCTCGAGAGTCTCGTTGTCGGCATATTGGTAGATGCCCGGGAACTGCACCTCGCCGTGGATGGTGATGGTGCGGGGCTGCATGAACTCTTGCTTGGAGGGGATGAAGAGCACGTCATTGCTCTTCAGCGGAATGTCGGCGACCTTGCCGCTCATGATGCCTTCCACGTCGACGGGAATGACCTCAAGCGAGCGGTCGGTCTTCATGCGATGCATCACAGCATGGGCGGTAAACGCGTCCTCGGTCACGCCCTCGGCGTGCTCAATCAGGGTGCGCACACTGTTGATTTCTCCGCCCACCTGGTACATGCCGGGGCGGAAGACGGCGCCCTTCACCTGCACCATGTTCTCATAGCGCGAGAGCACGGAGTCTACGCTCACCGAGTCGCCGTCGGACACGCGGAACGAGCTCATGTCAAACTCGCCCACATTGAAGATGGAGTGCTCGCGGCCCGTCTTTCTCACCACCCGCACGGATTTCGTGTAGGCGTCGCCCGTAAAGCCGCCGGAATAGCGGAGCAGGGTGGACAGGCTCTCGTTCTTCTTCATCTCGTAGTACATCGGGCGCTTGACCTTTCCGGAAATGCTGACGAGGCAGTCGTAGGGGGCCACCACGATGACATCGTTGTCGGTCAGGCGGACATTGCCGGTCAACTTGCCGTTGAGGATATAGTCATAGATGTCGACGGAGGAGATGAGTTTTCCGCCACGATACACCTTAATATTACGCAAGGTTCCGAGGTCGTTGATGCCGCCCGCCATGTAGAGGGCGTGGAACACGGTGGAGAAGGCCGACAGGGTGTAGGTGCCCGGGGCTTTCACCTCACCCATCACGTTGACCATGATGGTGCGGGTCTGACCTACGGTGATCTTAATCTGCGAACTGCTGTAGCGTGCGCCCACAGTGGAGCGCAGCCGGGCGTTGGCCTGAGCCACGGTGAGTCCGCTCACCTGCACGGGACCGTAGCCCTCGATGGTGATGGTGCCGTCGGGCGAGACGGTGCTCTCGAGCGACTTCTGCGAGGCGCCGTAGATTTCCACATAGACAGCGTCGCCGGGACCCAACCGGTAGTTGGACGGTGTGGCGATGTTCATGTT